>JAIPFN010000118.1 GCA_021736615.1 Phycisphaerae bacterium
GAAAAGACCGGCGGCAAAGTCGGGTTCCACGGAACCGACTGGCACGCCGAAGCCGAGTACGAAAAACCCCAAGGAACCCCGGTAAAGCTAACAGGAAAAGACAGCCTGACATTAAAAGTAAAAAAACTATAAACAGAAACCCGCAGCGCGACCGCAGGGATAAAAACATCATCTAACAAAAACTGGTTACTAAACGAGAAAAACATGTTACAATCACTATCAATTCTCGCAATAATACCCGGCGGAGCGGGCACGGTTATTCTGGGCATCGTCATTTTTATCGTACTAATCGCCCTTGCAACATCAGTACGAATCGTACCGCAAAAGAGCGCCAGCATTGTCGAGCGGCTTGGTAAGTACAGCAAAACACTCAATGCCGGCTTCCACATCCTGATCCCGTTTCTCGACAGAGTGGGATATAAGCATACGCTTAAGGAACAAGCCGTTGACGTTCCGCCCCAGGCGTGCATTACCCGCGACAATATCGCCGTAGAGGTCGACGGCATTCTCTATATGCAGGTAGTCGACCCGATGAAGGCATCGTACGGCATCGACCACTACCGTTTCGCCGCGACCCAGCTGGCCCAGACGACAATGCGCAGCGTAATGGGTAAGCTCGAACTCGATAAGACTTTCGAAGAACGCGAGACCATAAACTCTGTAATCGTCGAAGCCGTCGACAAAGCGTCGGACCCGTGGGGTGTTAAGGTAACACGTTACGAGGTCAAGAACATCTTGCCGCCGCAGTCGATCAAAGACGCGATGGAAAAACAGATGCGTGCCGAGCGTGAAAAACGTGCCGTCATCGCCGAGTCCGAAGGTGAGCGTCAGGCAAAGATCAACCGCGCAGAAGGTGACAAAAAACAAGTCATCGCTAAATCAGAAGGTGAAAAACAAAAACGCATCAACGAAGCCGAAGGCCGCGCGTTCGAGATCGAAGCTGTGGCGACGGCAACTGCCGAAGGAATCCGAAAAATCGCACTTGCAATAAACGACAAAGGCGGTTCCGACGCGGTAAACCTGCGAATCGCAGAACAATACATAGGCGAGTTCGGAAAACTCGCAAAAGAAGGCAACACAATGATAATACCGACCGACCTGTCAGACATCGCAGGAGTGATAAGATCGGCAACGTCAGTAATAAAAGGAACAGCAGCGGCACCGACAAAATAACCATTAAAATTATCCCATTAAAAACGGGCACCCGGAATCCAACAACCGGGTGCCCAATCCGTATTTCTACACTTTCAGCACCTTGAATCTTTTACATTCTCTTCACACGATTATTTTCAAACGCTTTCTTTCACACATTTCGCACTTTACCCGGAAGAATCATTGACAATCACATCCCGTTGATTTATGATAAAAACCTGAAAACTAATCGCTAATCGCTGGAAAAACAAATGTCTGAAAACGGATTTACGCATTTACATCTGCATACGCAGTATTCGCTGCTTGACGGTGCCGTCGCGCCCGCTAAGCTGTTTAAACGCTGCAAAGAGCTTGGCATGGATGCCGTCGCGATGACCGACCACGGCAACATGTTCGGGGCCATCGACTTTTACAACAAGGCAAGAGCCAACGACATAAAGCCCATTATCGGCATTGAAGCGTATATCGCCCCGGACTCGCGGCATGACAGGCAAAAGGGCAGCATGAAGGAAGCCTCCTCGCACCTGATCCTGCTTGCCGAGACGACCGCCGGTTACCATAACCTGCTAAAACTAAGCTCGGTCGGATATACCGAGGGTTTTTACTACAAGCCTCGCATCGACATGGAAGTTCTCGCCGAATACAACGAAGGACTCATCTGCACAAGCGCATGCGTTGGCGGTGACATACCAAAAGCTATCCTCGCAGGCAACCATGAAAAGGCCAGAGAACTGGCAATGGGATACGTCAACATTTTCGGGACAGATCGATTCTTCATCGAATTGCAGTGCCACCCGGACTCCGACACACCGGACTGCACCAAAGAACTTGTCGCCCTTGCCAAAGAGATCGGCGTAGGGATCGTCGCCACTAACGACGTCCACTTTCTTAACGAAGACGACTATGAGGCCCACGACGCCCTTACCTGCATAAGCACCGGCAAAAAGGTCACCGACCTGGACCGCATGAAATACCCCGACTGTCTCTACCTGAAAAGCCCGCAGGAAATGCGAGACCTCTTCGCCGAATACCCCGAAGCCTGCGAAAACACGCTTAGGATCGCCGAAAGATGCAACATAGAGATCGACCTTCAGACCCAGCACGCACCGGCGTTCACACCGCCGGACGGATCGACACCGGAAGAATACCTGACCAAAAAAGTATACGAAGGGGCAAAACGCTGCTACGGCGAAATAACTCCCGAGATCAAAGAACGAATCGATATGGAACTGGAAGTGATCGCCGGCAAAGGCTTTTCCAGTTACTTCCTGATCGTCTGGGAGTTCTGCAACTGGGCATGGGAAAACCACGTACCCGTCGGCGCAAGGGGCAGTGCGGTGGGAACCGTCGTAGGATACTGCCTTGGCGTATGCAACGTCGACCCGATCAAGTACGACCTGCTGTTCGAGCGTTTCATGGACCCGGAACGAAGCGAGATGCCCGATATCGACATCGACATCTGCCAGGACCAGCGTCCGCGCTTTCTGGAATATGTCCGCGAAAAATACGGCGAGATCGCACAGATCATAACATTCGGAACAATGAAGGCCCGCGCCGTAATCCGCGACGTATGCAGGGTAATGGACGTCCCGCTGCCCGACGCAGACCGGCTTGCAAAGCTCATCCCCGCCGACCTGAAGATGACTCTCGACAAGGCTCTGACCATGGAGCCGGATCTGAAAAAAGAATATGACGAAAACGAGCTGGTAAGAAAAACCATCGACATAGGAAAAAAACTTGAAGGCCTGACCCGCCACTCTTCCATTCATGCCTGCGCCGTAGTAATCGCCGACCAGCCGCTGACAAACTTCCTGCCCGTCTACAAAACCGCAGGCTCCGACGACCTGATAACACAGTACGAAGGGCCGATGGTCGAAGCGGTCGGTCTGCTGAAGATGGACTTTCTCGGCCTGAAAACCCTCAGCGTGATCGAACGGGCGGTCAAATTAATAAAAGAAAATCACGGAATTGACCTTGACATCGAAAAGATCGACATCGACGACCAGAAGGTATTCAAAACCGTCTTCGGAGCCGGCAAAACAAAAGGCGTATTCCAGTTCGAGTCCGGCGGCATGGCCGACCTGCTAATGAAACTGCGTCCCGACCGGCTGGAGGACCTCATCGCCGCGAATGCCCTGTACCGGCCCGGCCCGATGGCTCTCATACCGGACTTTATCGAAAGAAAGCACGGTGCAAAGTGGGAGGTTCCCCACCAGATTATGCGTGACGTTCTCGAAGAGACCTTCGGCATTATGATCTACCAGGAACAGGTAATGCGTATCTGTAACAGGCTCGGCGGAATCAAACTCCGTGCCGCCTACACACTTATTAAGGCTATCGGAAAGAAAAAGCTGAAAGTCATCGCCGCCGCCAAAGAACAGTTCGTAAACGGCTGCGTCGATAAAGGCATGAAGGCACAGGACGGAAGCGACATCTTTGACCTGATCGAAAAATTCGCCGGATACGGCTTCAACAAATCCCACGCCACAAGATACTCGTTCATCGCCTATCAGACGGCGTACCTAAAGGCCTACTATCCGGTCGAGTTCATGGCTGCCCTGCTGACATACGAAATGGGCAACACCGAAAAGGTCGTCGACTACATCGGCGAATGCAAAACCATGGACATAGAGGTACTCGCACCGGATATCAACGAAAGCAGCTGCGACTTTACGGCAATATACAAAGCAGACGAAGAATCCGGCGAGAAAAAAGGCATCATCCGCTTCGGCCTCGGAGCGGTCAAGGGCGTCGGCGAAAAAGCGGTCGAACAGATCATAATCGCCTGCCGCGAACACGGAAACTTCAAGAGCCTGTACGACTTCTGCGAAAACGTCGACCTGCGATGTGCAAACAAACAGGTCATAGAGGCCCTGATCAAAGCCGGCGCATTCGACTCGTTCTCCGGTTCTCGCTCACAAATGATCGCGGGCCTGGAAGCGGCAATGCAATCCGGCTCAGCCTTTCAGTCCGACCGCCAGAAGGGACAGGGAAACTTCTTTGCCATGGGAGCATTCGCAGGCGGCGAAGACAACGAAAAGGACAAAAACGCACTGCCCAACGTCCCGCCATGGCCGGAAATGCAGATGCTCAAATACGAAAAGGACGTACTGGGCTTCTACGTAACCAAAAACCCGCTGAGCACACACGCCGAAATGCTGGACGCGTATTCCGACGTAAACACATTTAAGCTCAAAAACAAAGCCCAGGACGCCGAAGTTGTAATAGGCGGCATGGCCAAAAAACCGCGATACATAATAACAAAGAATGGCCGAAATGCCGGTGCCAAAATGGCCGTCTTCATACTGGAGGACCTCCACGGAACATGCGAAGTTGTCGTGTTCCCAAAATCGCTCATACAATACGCCGACATCCTCGCAGAAGATAAGGTACTATTCGTCAAGGGCAAGGTAGACTGCAAACGCGAAACCCCAAACATACTTTGCGACGAACTGATACAGATTGAAGACGTCTGCGACAAGCTCGCAACAAAAGTACGGATATACCTCAAACACGGTGACGTCTCCGAACAAAGAGTTAAAAGAATAAACGAAGTCTGCACCACTCACAGAGGCAAAAGCCCCCTGCAAGTAAGCTACACCTCCAGAAAGGGCCACACGATACTCGCAGCCGCCGAAACAAAACTAAGCGTAAGAGCCGACATGGACTTCCACAAAAAACTACAGGCCCTTGTAGGCCCGGGCAAAGTAAGGTACATCGGGAAATAACCATGCTAAAAGACCTTACTGCCGTATTTAAAAACCGCTGGCCGGAAATGCTCCTCATCATCGGCTTTACCGCAATCGCGATATTCCTCACAGAGCAGCTAAACTCCGCGGCGCCAAATGCAAAAACACCGGTTCCGATGACAATGACACAAACTACATCATTCCTCTACTCAATAGTAATAATGATCTTCCTGGTATTTGCAATGATACTGCATCTCGGCTTTATCGCAACGCTAAACGTAAACCACGCAGAGCCGCACGACCCGGCAATACTCATCAAGATCGGAAGAATTTTCTTCTGGAGAACGATCCGCTTCCAGGTACTCATCGGACTGGCCTATCTTGCACTGGCGATATTATTCTTTTCACCGATAAAGTTCATATTCTTCCCCAGTAAAAGTCTGGAAGACATCCCCCAATGGTCGGCCAACACCGCTTCGGTAATCGCACTTGCAGCACTTGTAAAACCCGTACTCCTGATCACGCCGATCATGATATACAAAAACTTAATGGTACTGCCGGCGGTAAAAATATTGTCCGCCTGCAGGCTCTCAGAGATAAAGATACTCCCTCTAATATTCATCGGATCAATTCTAATTATCGGCGCGATTACGACATTAGAGGAAAAAATGCCTTCAAGCAATACGATCTTCAACATAATATACGCAACAAAATCAATAATCACGGCAGTTACCGCCCTGCTGACCGGAATAATAGCAATGTGGTTCGTAGCCGGAAAAAGATTCGGAGCGCTGCAAGAAGTCCCGGAAGAAACAACAGAACTCGAAGAAGAAGCATAAACAGAAACCCGAAGCGCGAGCGCAGGGATAAAACAAAGCAAGATTTAACGTAAGTTGTAAGCAATGCCATACAAAACAAACAACGCCGTTTTTTCACTTCTGCCTTCTGCCCACTGCCTTCTGCCTTTTTTTTAAAAATAATCCGTGAAATCGGCGTAATCCGCGGATAAAATAAAACCTATGAGTACAGAAATTAAAAACAAATTCGCGGGAAAATTCATCGTCCTTGACGGCGGCGACGGGTGCGGCAAAAGCACCCAGGCCAATCTCATCTCTAAGTGGCTAAATGAAAACGGCGTAGAGACAGCAACCTTCCGCGACCCGGGCGATACCGTCATCGGCGAAAAGATACGGGAAATACTCCTGGACACCGCACACGACTCAATGGCCGACAACACCGAGCTTCTCCTCTACATGGCCGCCCGCGCCCAACTCTGGAAAGAAAAGATCGCCCCTGCCCTGCAAGAAGGCAAATGCGTAATAATGGATCGCTGGGTATCAAGCACATGCGCCTACCAGGGCCGTGCGGGAAACTTCGGCATCGAAAAGGTAATTCAGATCGCAGACGACACCCTCGAAAGAACCTGGCCCGACATTACGATAATCCTGGAAGCAAACCTGGAAACCGCGGCAAAAAGAATGAACCGGGACCTCGACAGAATGGAACAAAAAGGAAACGAATACCACAACAAGGTAAGACAGGGCTTTTCCGAACTAGCCGAAAATTACGACAAGGTAATAAAAATACACGCCTCAAAAACAATAGAACAAGTTTTCGCCGATGTAAAAGTCACACTGCAAAACTCAATCTAACATTGTAGGGGCACCCCTTGTCGGCCCCCAATAGAAAACTGGTCAGTTCTTCGACGCCCACAATAGCTATTCCCTTTTTATTATCCAGCCTTCAACATCTTTAAGGTAAGCTTGACATATAAATCGATCTGGTCCCGCAATTTTACTTTATAAATCGTAGTGCTTAACCCCGTCTTCATCGGCTCCAGTAGAGTTAAGGCGAATATCGCCGGTACCGGCCTTATAAAGCCAGCCGCTGGTCAAACCATCGGCCACAGTCGAAAAAGCAGTAGCGTCCGGCACTAATTTTATTGTGTCTAGATTGTTAAACGGATTCTTCGCCATCTTCAAAAGATAAGGACCGCAATCAAATACGCCGCTCGGTTCGATAAATGCCGATATATTGCCTTCCACACTGGAGCAATATTTAAATTGTAAAACTATCATTGCCGAGGGTATCGGAGATCCATTCTTGAAACCAGGTGGCGTATCGTTATGCTGGAACTTATAAAGTTCGATTTGACGCCGCATAGTTGCCAGTGATTCCTTGGCAACTGCGTTACGCGCTTGGGTGGTATGCGCCTGCAATGAAGGTAAAACAACAGCGGCAAGTATCCCAAGAATGGAAACTACAATCAGAATCTCGACTAATGTAAATGCTTTCTTCAAAACAACGCCCCTATACTAAAAATATCAGAACTTGCCTTATTGAACTAAACATCACTAGGTGTCGGCAAAAAATACAGAGTCTTTTACGAAAAAATATAATAATTGCTTTTTCGTTGCTTTTATAGGACTCTTGAGATATTATCGGTGCAGGTATCTGTTCTAAGGTGAGCGAGTTTATTTAGTGGCAAATTAACGCGTCTTTAAATTGCCGTAAGACACCCGCACAGAAGCGCGGAAGTGCAAGTTGAAAATCCCGGCTTTACGTTGGAAATCATTATACATTTAAAAGGATTCGCCATGCAGTGTCCGATATGCAAAGACCTTGTTCTCGTTGACGAAGAGCTTTTAGAGAATTTATCCGCCAAGTCCTGTCCGCAGTGCAAAGGCCGCTGGGTTCAGTCGTTCCAGTATTGGAAATGGCTCGACGCCCACGGCGACATCCTCACCGAAAAACCCCTCAATTGCAATGCCGACCTCCAGTCAGCCGACTCCCCTGCCGGTAAACTCTGTCCCGAATGCGGATGTTTCCTGAGTCACAGCCCGGTCGGCCACGACGTAGACTTCTCGCTGGATCGCTGCAATAACTGCGGCGGAATCTGGTTCGACCAGAACGAATGGGAGATACTTGTCAGCCGAAACCTCCATGACCAGACCCATTTCATCTTCAGCGCGGCCTGGCAAAAACGAATTCGCGAAGAAGAAACAAAACTGACCCGCGAGCAAAGAATCGAAAAAATCGTCGGCACAGAAGACTACAAAAAACTAACAGAGATCGCAACCTGGATCAGATCGAACGAACACAAAAACACAATACTAAGCTACCTCCAGCAAAAGTAAAATAGACGCCCCGGTACATACTTTGGGCAAATAACACCAAAAATCCGTATTTGCCCTATTTTAACACTTTCTCCTTGACAAACGCCGTAAAATCGCTATAATATAAGATAAATCTGCAGGGGAATCACTGTTTGGCAATCCTTACATGAATTCTACCTCTGCAAGTATATCGAACTTGTAAAACTGTAATTTTTTTTAAGGGTATGAATATGAAAAAGACTAACCTGGTCACCTTTACATCTCTGGCTCTAATCTGCATTTGCGCTGCTGCTTTAAGTGCGGCAACAATCACAGTTGATGTCAACGGATCGACAACCTACACAACCATTCAAAGTGCCATCGATGACTCCTCAAATGGCGATATTATTTTGGTTCTCCCGGGTACATATTATGAAAGTATAAACTTCAACGGACTGGCGATCACAGTTACCAGCATGGACCCGGATGAACTGGGTTATGTTTACGGTACTGTCATAAACGGTCAAACGGCTGCGAGCACAGTTACTTTTGCAGGCAGCGAGGTTAATTCTTCGGTTTTAACGGGCATCACGATCGAAAATGGCAACACAGGTATCAGTTGCAACAATTCCACTCCCCGCATCGAGAAATGTGTCATAAGTAAAAGCAACGGCGATGGAATCTCCAACTGTGACGGTCAAATCAGGAACTGTGTTATCGAAGATAGCGCGGCAAGAGGAATAAGTAATTCCGACGGTGTGATTTTGAATTCGGATATTATGTCCAACGGTTCGAATGGTTTGTATAGATGTAACGGTGAAATAAGTGGATGCTCGGTCGTTGGCAATGCTTCTCATGGCATAAATGAATGTGACGGAAGAGTGAAAAACTCCACTATTCAAGCTAATAATGGCTCTGGTATCTATTTTGCAGACGGCACAGAGATTTCCAACTGCGTAATCAGCGGCAATAAATCCTACGGTATTGGTTACATTTATGGCACGGTCGAAAATTGTACCATTGTCGGCAACGTATCTCAGGGCATTGTTACTACAACCTTAACTTCGTACCAAACTGTCGATGTCAGTAACAATATTATCGTAAAAAATGGTGCTTTCGGCATCAGGAAAAACCGTTCAAGCACCGTTGTTACTCTTAAGAATAACAATATCTGGGACAATACCAGCGGTTCTTATGATGGTCTTACAGCAGGCGGAACCGACATTAGCGTCGACCCTCTCTTCGCACTTGACGGATCATGGGATGGAGGTGATAACTGGACTGAAGGTGACTACCACTTGCTGTCAGAGGCCGGTAGATGGTTGGACGACATCTGGGTCCTTGACGATGTTTCAAGCCCTTGTATTGATGCCGGCGATCCTGCAAGCATGTTTTTCTTAGAGCCTGAACCAAACGGCGGGATCATCAATCAGGGTGCATACGGCGGAACTTTGGAAGCAAGTAAAACGCCATCCGACGACGAATATGACTGTACAGAAGCTATCCCGGGTGATGTCAACGGCGACTGCAAAGTAGACCTGAAAGACCTTGCCGTGATATGCTTGCATTGGCTAGAATGCAACCGGGAACCGGCAAGTGCGTGTTTGCCATAAACAAGCAACGTGCCGAATGCGGCAAATGAATAGACCAACGGGGCGGATCGATGTGTCCGCCCTTTTTGATGCGCACAGTGACGGCAAAGCACAACCCAAGTACATCCCGCAGCCCAATACAGGCATCGCCTCAAAAAAATTTACCATAGGTTTACCGTTTCTACACCACTTTTTCATTTGCAAGGTTTTAAGTATCTAGAATATCTTGTAAGTATGGCATTTAGAAGCCAATATGCGACTTTTCTTGAGCTATGCAATAATACGGGCCCGATGATACTGCTTTTAGCCTTCTATTTGGATGGGGTGGAATTTCCTTATTATGTGTAAAAAAGCCTTGCGTAAACCGAGCCTGAAAGCCTCAATCTTACCTATCCCCCCCAAAAGACCCCGCGGGTCGTTTCGCTACGAAGTGTCGTTTTATTTAATTAACTTAAAGATATTTTACATATATTTTACCTAAGTAACTACGGTAAAACCTATTTTGATGACAGGAGGGAAGATAGAACAAAACCCATTAAGTTGGAAGTGACAGTTGTATCCGATGAGTTACTGGTTGCATGTGTTACGAGTTCTATTGAGATATCAGATACTGTAGAATGGGAGAATAAGCAAGTTGGAGGTGCTATACAGCCGCCTGAGTAAATTAAAGACTCCCTCTATACTTACCAGATAGGTAATTTAGCCGGTTCTCTAATCATAAAAAATCAAAAAGGCCGGTTTGGTCTACCAGCTTTCGCCGAGGCTTACCAGTTTTACCTGTGCGTCCTTGCTGCCGAGCCTTGCTGCTCTCTGGAACCAGTGTACGGACATATCGTAGTCTTTGGGGACTCCGGTACCGTTGAAATACGCCATAGCAACCCAGCCCATCGCGTCAATATCGCCGGCTTCGGCGGCTCTGGTAAACCACTTGGTCGCGGCGGCATCGTTTTGCCTGATACCAGTGCCCTTATAGAACTCACTGCCAAGCCAGGCCATCGCCCGAACACTGCCGGCAGCGGCAGCCTTACCGTACCATTTTAATGCTCTGGAGTAACTCCTGGCCGTTGCTTCTCCGCGTTCATACATCACACCAAGCATATACATCCCGGTTTCGTTACCGGCGGCTGCGGCTTTGGCAAACCACTCAAACGCCTTGGGATACTCGTGATAATCTCCGCTGCTATTATAATAGCTCTCACCAAGCCAGACCATCGCATTTGCATTACCGGCATCTGCGGCCTTTAAGTACCACCCGATGGCCGCTAGATAATCACTGTCAACTCCGCAACCCTTTTCGTACATCTGGCCAAGCATATACATCGCCTGATCATTACCCTTGGTCGCGGCCTTGCGGAACCATTTTAACGCGGTGGAACAATCTTTTGTCGATTCCAGTCCGTTATAATACTCTCCGCCAATCCAAACCATGGCCTGGTCGTTACCGGCGTCGGCGGCCTTTTCAAACCAGTAAGTCGCCTTCTTATAATCCTTCTCGACGCCCATACCGCTTTCGTACATCATACCAAGCATAAACATTCCGCCGTTATAGCCTCTCTCTGCGGAACGCAGATTCCACTCTACCGCCTTTGTATCGTCTCTGGCAACTCCAACCCCCTGTCTATATATCCCGGCAAGTTTGACCATAGCATAGGCGTTACCGGTCTTGGCACTCTTTAAAAACCATTGAACCGCCTCTGTCTCCTGCCTGGGACCGCAAAGCCCCCGCTGGTAAATATGCCCAAGCATAAACATCGCATTGCTGTCGCCGAGTTCGGCAGACTTAATAAACCATTGCTTTGCCTGGTCGTAATCCTTAACAACTCCAAGTCCGTCCTGATACGCATTGCCAACTAAAAACATCGCTTCTGGACTACCCTCGGCGGCAAGCCGCATGACCTCATCAAAAGCCTCACCGGCAAGATCTATCGCATGCTTAACATCTACGGGAAATCCACAGCGGCCCTTATAAATACAACGCGCAACCCACATTTTCCCCAACGCGACCCCATCTTCACTCAATCCGGTAAATATCTCTTTAGCCTCGACGTAATCAACACGTCCGGAGCTTCCGTCATATAAACCTATCGCACGATTAAGTTCGGATATATTCTTGTTATGGACAACCTGAAGATTAACAACATCAATGAGAACCTGCAAAGCCGATTTGTCGGCGGAAAGATCCTGAGCTTTCTGATAGTACTTCAAAGCATTATCGAAATCCCCTGCTGACCTGTAAATATGTGCGGCATAAGTATACATCTCAACAGCCTTGGACATATCCTTGTTGACTTTAAGTCCGAGACTATACATACTTCCAAGACGTATCAATGCCCTAACATTACCCTTAACCGCGGCTTTTTGAAACCACTGGATAGAGACATCAACGTCTTTTTTGACCTCATCACCGTCCTTGTACCCCTCAAAATACGCAATGCCAAGTTCATACATCGCCTCAGAATCGCCAAATCTGGCCGAACGCTCATACTCGGCTACCTTCTCCTTGCTTATGGTGGACAGTTTGATATCCGACCAATCTTCGGAGACTTCACATAATGCCGGACAAGCAGCCAGCAACAGAAAACTGAAAAGAAATGTTATTTTGCGCACTTAGACGAACCCCTTAAGTCGCTGTATAAAACAACTGTTTACCAGCAATAATAATTGAAATTTCCATAAAATTAGCCACAACTGACCTGCCTGACTAGCATTAACAACCAAAAAATAACGAATCCGTTACTCTCAATTCTGGTCTGGCCTAATTATAGAATCCATTCACCGGACCGGAATACTATAGCATATGTCGGGTAAATTGTCAACAGTATTAAAACTCTATTTGACTTTGAAATACCGCATCAAGTTGATTATCGGACCTGTCACGCCCCATAACCATCTCTAAGCACGCATAATATCGACCCAAAAGCAATAGATGCTGTCTCTGTCCGCAAAATCGTCTTTGTAAGACCGACTTTAACCGCCCCAAATTCTTCAAGTTTTTTCTCTTCCTCCGGCATAATTCCGCCTTCTGGTCCTATAAAGGCCAAAATGTCAAACTTCACATCAAAAACAGACCCAACACTGACTGAATCCGCTCCAAAACCTCCGTAAATCCCTCTGGCAAGCTGAAAACGGGCTTTAAGATACTCTAATCCGCTATCCAGGCCGCATGGACTTACGATTTCCGGCAAAAATATCCTGCCGCATTGCTTAGCGGCGACTATTGAAAGCTTTTTATATCTGTCTGCAACGCTACCGCCTGCCGGTTGCTTGACGGTACGCTCGAATATCAGTGGTACGATGCAATCGACTCCGAGTTCGGTGCATTTGGCAATTACAAGGTCAAAACGCTGGCCCTTGGCAACTGAGGCGGCGATTATCACCCTCCCGGTTGTCGGTGCCTCGAAAACCTCCCGGCTATGAACATCAACGCGAACGCCCTTTCTGGAGGCGTTTGCGACAATCCCCTTTGCGACAACCCCATTGCCGTCAAATAATTCGACATTGCTGCCGACCCCAAGCCTCATTACATGCATAAGATGATGGCTTTCGACGCTATCAAGCTCTAAAGAACCAATTTCAATGCTGTCACAATAAAAACGATTTAATTTCATAATAAAATCTAGTCTTTCTGCCAGTGGGCATCGATGATTGCCTGTATGTGCGGATATTTCTCGTCGGTCTCGTTCAGTTCGACCCGGTTTTTTTTCAGTTCGACCTTCATTTCTTCGATAAGTTTGCTGTATTTCTGGTCAGTATACAGGTTTTTCATCTCGGACGGATCTTTTTGGAGGTCGTAGAACTCCCAGGCAACAGGTGTCTGCCGCCCCTTTCCGTCTGGATTGCAGCCATAAAAGAAGATGAGTTTATATCGCTCATTGCGGATTCCGAAATGGGCGGGAACCTGCAAACCGTGGGCCATGTGCATCCAGTAGCGGTAGTAGGTAACCTTTCGCCAATCGGCTGGTTTGGAGTTGCCCTTTAATGCGGCTGCAAAACTGCGGCCCTGCATGTACTTGGGAGTTTCAGTAATGCCTGCAAGTTCCAGCATCGTCGGGGCAAAGTCGGTGTTGTTGATGAGCCATCTGTTGGTCGAACCTGCTTTGACGAGTTTTGGTGCGTGGACAATAAAGGGCATTCGGAAGGCTTCTTCATACATCCAGCGTTTGTCCATCAGGTCATGTTCGCCGAGAAAGAAACCCTGATCGCCGGTGTACATAATGATCGTATTGTCAAGTTCCCCGGACTGTTTGAGATAATCGATCAGCCGTTTGACGTTGTCGTCAACTCCTTTGACGCATCGAAGGTATCGCTTGAGAAATTCCTGGTAAGCCGCCTTTGTGTACTCGGGTTCTTTAAGGCCCTTGCTTATGCCAAGTCTTTCCGGCAATCTCCAGGAACTGTGTGCCTTGCTCATTCCGGAACCCAGATTTTCACTGCCTTTTGAACCGCTCGGCGGATTGAAAAGATTGTCCGGTTCAGGAATTTCGACGTCAGCGAGATAGCTGTCATACCGTTTGGCATTGCTGAACATATCATGCGGTGCTTTGAAGTGGTGCATCAGAAAGAACGGTTTGCTCTTGTCGCGTTTGTTCTTTAACCAGTCAAGACTTATGTCGGTTATCGCGTCGCTGGAATGCATTCCATCTTTCTTGATAACATTCTTCGGCCAGGGTTTTTCGCCCCGTATTCTAAAATCCGGATTGTGGTACTTACCCTGTCCGGGGAGGACGCAGTAATAATCGAAAGCAGCCGGTTCTTTTTTCAGATGCCACTTACCTATCATAGCCGTCTGGTAACCGGCCTTTTCCATCTCCATAGGCAGATACTGTCTTTCAGGCGGTATATTGCCGTCAAGGTCAAGTACGCCGTTGGTTTGCGAGTACTGGCCGGTAATAATACTTGCCCTGCTCGGCGTGCAGATCGAGTTGTTGCAGAAAACCCGGTCAAAACGCATCCCGCCCTTTGCCAGCGCATCGATATTAGGCGTAGGATTCAGTTTAGCCAGACGGCTGCGGTAAGCACCGATAGCCTGGGTAGTATGGTCATCGGACATTATGAAGATTATGTTCGGTTTCTCTGCGGCACTTATTGAACCGGCCAGCAGACCGGCAAGCAGCATTGATAATATTACAGATGAGTTAAAGATTTTCATTTTACATTTTTCCTATTCATTTTTGGCTTGCAGGTTCATTTGTTTTATTCAATTTATCAAAAACCGCCTCCAGTTTCTTGCGGGCAGCTTGCTCTTTTGCGGGATACTTGTTTTGATTTGCTTTAGCCGGGTCCTGCCATATTTTTACGACCGGCCGAAGCTGGTTTTTGTTGTTGAGTATGTATTCTTTGCTCCTTATGTATCTGTCATCTTTATCCTGAACATGAACCCATTGTCGTGGTTTGGCGGGCTTTCCGAGCAACTGCGGAAGGAAACTTCGACCGTGCAGTTGTTCTTCGGGCAAAGGTGCGCCCGCCAATTCGCAGAGCGTCGGAAACAGGTCCGAAAAATCAATCAGGTCATCGTTTACCGTACCGTCTTTGATATGCCCGGGCCATCGAACGATCAGCGGGACGTGGGTGCCTCTGTCGGTCATACTCCCCTTGCCGCCCTTGATACTCTTTCCATCACCCCAGTTATTCATGAGATCCCTGTCGGTACCGTTATCGGCCAGGAAGATAAAAACAGTATTGTCGACAATATCCAATTCCTGCAACGCCTGCATCATGCGGCCGACATTCTTGTCCAGGTATCGCACCATATCAGGGAAGTATTTTGGATTACCTTTAGGCCTCGCATTCGTCAACTCGTAGTCCTGGTCTTTACTGAACGGGGTAGGAACCCAGGGAAAGTGCGGCAGAAGGCATGTGTAGTAAGCCAAAAACGGCTGTTTCTTTGCGGCGTTTGTCTTGATGAAATCGATCAAAAACTCGACGTTAACCTCTGGGCCGTATCTGTCTTTTATCTGCTCGGCAATGAGTTTGCCATTTCTGTTGAAGTGCGGGGTATGGAACCGGCGTGTCCTTAACTTGTCTTCATTGAATATCTGCCAGCACTGATATTGATCAAACCCGAAGTCGTTGATCGTATTGCGCTGATGCAGGAAGCAAAGATGCCATTTGCCTGCGATAGCCGTTGTATATCCGGACTTTTTGAGCTGCCTCGCAAAACTTGGCTGATCGGTATGCAGATAGATGTTTGCATGAGCCTGCTCGTTAAAAATTACCCTTTTCAATCCATTCTTGAAAGGATAGCGTCCCGATAGCAAACTTGCACGTGACGGCGAGCAGTATGGATTGGAAAAGCAGTTAGTAAACCTCATCCCTTGTGTTGCGAGCTGATCAATATTCGGGGTTTGATGAGATGTCCCGCCGTATGTCGACAGGCATTCAATACCCAGGTCATCAGCAAGTATAACGACAATATTCGGTTTGCTCGCTGCTTTGGCAGAATCATTATTAGATGCAGCGATCAGTACCGCAACACAAAGAACAACAGATATCCGTATTAGTTTTGTAATATCAATATTCATTTATCGTTTCCTTATAACTTCTGCGATTTAAGATCCGTCCTATCGACGGTATAAGCTGATTTCATCTTCCATGATGTTACGGACTTGACCTGTACATCACTGCCCACAGTGAAGAGCCTGGTGCCCGTGTTATACAGAGAAACCAGCTTTGGCGCGTTCATCACGGCCTGGCGATCGTTGGCGAAGACTTCGACCAGGTTCTTGTCGATGAACACCCGCAATGTCAGATCTTCGCCGTTTTTTAAAGCAAACGGTGCACTCACAGGGCCGACCTTCAGTGTCTTGTCCTCAGCATTGACGGCAATCCTCAGGCCGTTCTTACCTTCCTTGTCGCACAGCACGTCAATGCCAAACTCTTTCGCTGATGACGCCTTGAACTTTAGTATCAACTCCACCGCGTCGCCGGCGACGTTTTTAAGCTGATATGCGGCACCGCTCTTGACGGTGATATTGCTTTCGGTCTTCTCGTCATAGCGGAGTTTGGCGAGTTCACGCAGCGGCCTGATCCTAAGAACGCCGTCTTTAGGCAATTCCAGTTCGCGAGGCAGCGACTGGATTCCGCCCGGCGCAACAGGCACATTGAGAAGCCAGGCCCACATGACACGACGACCGTCTTTGGTCAGCATCGACTCGGGCGCGAAGAACTGATTCCCGTTAAAACTCATCATCGCGTGAAACTCGGGAAGGTACTTGTCGTCCTTGAAATCGCCGAGATAGTAGCGGCAGCCCAATCTGTGGCTGATGCAAAGGAGCATCCACTTGTTGCCGATCTTGAACATATTGGCGCAGGAGATGTCTTCGTCTCGGCCAATTCCGAGATTCGGCGGGTAGTCTTTGTGCAGCAGTTTGCCCACGTATACCCAGTTCTGCAGGTCA
>JAIPFN010000119.1 GCA_021736615.1 Phycisphaerae bacterium
TACTTTACATGGCTTTCCGGCGACCACATCGTAGAACAGCACGTCCACAATATCGATGTTCTCAACTGGGCATTTGATGCCGTCCCCAAAACCGCTGTCGGCGTAGGCGGCAGGGAAGTTCGCAAAGGCGAAATCCATGGAAATATCTTCGATCACTTTACCGTCGAATATGAATATCCAAACGGTGTGAGAATTATGAGTATGTGCAAGCAGATCAGAAATTCCACCTGGCGTGTTGGAGAGCGTATTGTAGGAACGAAAGGCGTCGCAACAAGCACCATAGGCTCGATTCAAATGTCGGGCGACAGACCCTATGAACTAAAGGATTCGTCCGATTGCCTTGTTCAGGAGCACAAGGATCTCATCGAAAGTATACGCAGCGGCACACCGCTTAACGAAGGCGAGCGCATTGCAATGAGTACGCTTACAGCCATCGCCGGACGGATCAGTGCCTATACCGCAAGGCCGATAGATATTCAATGGCTGCTCAACGAATCCAAACTTGACCTGTTGCCTCCGGAATACAAACTTGGGCCTCTTGAGGTAAGACCGGTCGCAGTCCCCGGTGTAACTGTGCCTGTATAACCGAGAATTGATAAATGTGATTTGAAAAGTCTGGCCGCTATTCGCTGTCAGACTTTTTTTGTTTATTGAATTTCAATACCGCCAGTATATATAGTACCACCGCCGCAACCGAAAGGATTGTCGAGATTACAATTACCCAGCGGTGTACCTGGTCGTTTGGGTATGTGTGTTTGAACATTCGCCAGAATTCGTTACGGCTGGTAAAGGGCCGCAGCGGCTGAACATCCCAGTGCCAGAAACTGTCCATCAGTACATGCAGCCAGAAGCCCAGTGTCCCGGCGATGCACATTTTCCAGAGTTTTGGTTCGTAGGGGATTCGCACAAGTTTCATCGCCCGACTGATGATGCCGCTAAACAGCCAGCAAACCACGCCGAACGCGGCACCGATGACCCCGCCTTCCAGGAATGTGTGGAAATGCCAGTGGCGGTGGTACTCGGGAAAATCCGGCGCAAATAAAACCTCCAGGTCAATGATAACATTTGCGGCAACGATGACGAACGGGTCCACCCAGCGGCGAAGACCCAGCCCGAAAAAAGACTTTACCCCGACATGGTAAGTAGGGAACGGCATTAGCAGATCCTGTTATTCGGTGCCAAGGTATTCTTCTTTTTGCAGGTAGTTCTGCACGTAGTCTTTTATCGCGTCTTCGAGGCTTGTCGCTGGTTTGTCGTATCCGGCATTTCTAAGCTTTGTAATGTCTGCGCAGGTGTAATACTGGTATTTGCCCTGCAATTCTTCGGGCATTGGGATATATTCGATCTTTGTTGCTTTACCCATCGCCGCGAAGGTCGCTTTCGTAAGATCGTTCCAGTTCCGGGCCATCCCCGTACCAAGGTTGTATATACCGTTAACATCCGGGTTATCCATAAAAAACAGCGTCATATCCACGCAGTCTTTTATATAGAGGAAGTCTCTTTCCTGTGCGCCGTCGGCGTATTCGGATTTGTGGGATTTAAATAGTTTGACCCCGCCGGTTTTGCTGATCTGTTCGAAGGCTTTGACGACAAAGCTTTTCATTTTGTCCTTGTGATATTCGTTAGGCCCGTAGACGTTGAAAAACTTCAACCCGGCGATGCGGTCAAGCAGGCCGTGATTCTTTGCCCAGAGGTCGAACATCTGTTTTGAATACCCATACATGTTCAGCGGAATCAGCTCGCCCAGTTTGCTTTCGTCGTCGACGAACCCCTTTTTCCCGTCACCGTAGGTCGCCGCGCTTGAGGCGTAGATGAACCTGCTACCGTTTTCGACGGCGCGGCCGGCCAGGAGTTTTGTGCATTCGTAGTTGTTGTTTACCAAAAACGAGCAGTTCTTTTCGGTCGTGTCCGAGCACGCTCCCATGTGGAAGACGGTCTCGACGTTACCTTCGAGTTTGCCGGCGGAAAGTTCTTCATAGAATTGCTCGGCTTCGACGTAATCGGTGTACGAAAGTTTGCGAAGATTTTTCCATTTCTCGTCCGTGCCGAGTTCGTCGACGATAAGAATGTCGGAGATACCTCGTTTGTTAAGAGCTGCAACTATCGCAGAACCTATAAATCCTGCTCCGCCGGTAACGATGATCATTATAAAACTCCAAATAAGTTATTCAACCGCATGAGAATTGGAATATACGTTAGAAATGATAATTTAACCGCCAATTTAACAATTTTCACGAATTAAATCCCCAAATTCAAAAAAAACGCACAAGAAACGCCCCTTCGGGCAATAGTGTTCGGGTCTTTATGGGAAGATAGGTGGTTTAGAGGCCGAGGTAATGAATTTCCCGGAAGAATTATCATTCTTTTACAGGGTGCCTGATAATCGTCTTTAGTTTGTCCGGTGCTACTCTTCTTGGGTCGCTTAGGTATATTTCGTGGTGCTTGTCTCTTAGTTTATAGCCCTGGGCATGGACGAATTCGTAGAGTTTTTCGACGGTTGGGCCTTCTTCGGCGTATGGACCTGTGTGCATTATCTGGGCTGACAGGCCCTCTTGGATTACTTCGAAACGTACCTTGCTCAGGTTGAGATCGGGCTTTTTGGCGGCGAGGGTTTTCTTTGTCGATTCGATCATCTCGGCTGTAATGAAATCGGCTTGCATGAGTAACACCGTCCACTGCCACTTATCCTTGGCATCGGCATCGAACGGTCCGGGGTCCATCCACCAAAGCCCCTCCAGCGGCGGAACGACGAACTCGAAGTATCCGGCAGGCGTATTTTTCTTCATGTCGAACTTGAGCGTATAGGCGATGCCGTACAAACACTCCATAGCATCCTGAAACGCCGGCGAAGTATTAGGATCGCCAACGCCGTCAACCTGGATGTATTTCATGGGCGGAACCTCGACCAGTTTAGGGGCGGCCTTTGCCGAATAAAACTCCTTAAGCGACTTTTTAAAATCAATTTTTGCCATATTTGTTTTCCACTGTTTAAAGATTTAATTTGTGCTTATGGGTTATTTGAGGTTACGAGAACCCTTTTTTGGTTTTTCAGATCGCCTTACACCTCCTAATCTACAGGGCGATCTCCTTCAGTTATCTCTAGTATTGTCGCTAAATAATCCTTATTGCAACTTTTGATGAAACACTTGTCATTATAATATTCTTTGAAAATATTTATAGCTTTTTCAAGCAATATTGCCTGACAAGAGGAAGTCGTTTTTTTGATCTCTCCAAGTAAAACTACTTTCTCATCTACATCAAATGAAAACTCCACCAACTCGTTTTTATCGATGGGCAAGTATTCCTGACAATGTTTTTTTGCCACCTCTGTCAGAGGCGTTTTTTTTATAGTGACATAATGTTGATAATTTCTGTACCCAAAGTCATAACAAAGGGCGGAAAACGCTAAGGATAAAGCGATGTGGTGATCCTGATTATTTGATGAATTTTCTATCAGCCCATCCAACTGGTCAAGCTCACTATCTAGTAGGTCAGGATTTTCAAATCCAGTTTCATCAATCATAATATAATTCTCTTAAATATATATTTTCATCGCAAAAAGCTGCGGGCTGGAAGCCCTCGCTACGTGTCATCATATACATCTGCCGCCGTCTACGTTTAGTGTCTGTCCTGTTATGTAGTCGTTTTTTATCAGGAATAGTACTGCTGCTGCTATTTCTTTTGGGGTACCTGTCCGCTGCATTGGTATCATTGAGACCTGGCGGTTGTATTCTTCTTTGTCGGCGTCTTCCGGCCAGGAGACTACTCCGGGGGCGACTGCGTTTACGCAGACGGCTGGGGCGAGTTCTTTGGCCATTGATTTTGTTGCGGCGATGAGGCCGGCTTTGGCTGCGCAGTATATGGTATAGTTTGCCCAGGGGCGGATGCCGCCGATGTCTGCGAGATTTACTATTTTGGCGACGGGGAGATTGTCTTTTACCTCTAATTCCTTGATGGACTCTGCGAAAGCTGCGCTTACGAGTATTGGGGCTATTAGATTGGTATCGAGCATGAGGCGGGCGTTTTGTGGGGTGATCTCGGAAATTGAAGCTCTCTCGAATATTGCCGCCGAGTTTACGAGTATCCGGGGTTGGTCGAATTGGCCGTGAGGGGCAAAAAGACTGGAAATTCCGTCGGGATCGGTTAGGTCGACTTTTACGGCGAGGGCGTTGCCGCCGTCTGCGGTGATTTTTTCGACGATTTTTGTCGCGGCTGCCTGATTACTGTGGTAATGGCAGATGCATTTGCACCCGGCGCGGGCAAGGGCAATGGCGATAGCGCCGCCAACGGTTCCGCTGGCCCCGGTAATAACAGCAGTAATAGATTCTGTCTCCATAATTGGATAATATACGAAATAGCGGGGTTTGGCAAGAGAATATTGGTGCCAACACGAGTGAGACATCGCGAGCTAAGCTAATTACGCCTTAGACCGGCAATATAATCCGAAAACCCCTATTCGGAGAGCTTGCGCTCTCGCGCTTTTGGGTGGGGGGTATTTTACGCTTGAATACGGTCTCTAAACTGTTATAATTGACTGTTAAATCGCCCATTTAACTTTCAGGGAGCCATTATGGCATTATTAAATGTAAATATCGATCATGTAGCGACCATCCGGCAGGCACGTATGACTGACGAGCCGGACCCGGTTTGGGCCGCCTCAATCTGTGAACTTGCCGGTGCCAACGGTATTACCGTGCATCTGCGCCAGGACAGACGACATATCTGCGACAGAGACGTCGAGGTCCTCAAGCAAACCGTCGCAAGCAAGTTTAACCTGGAAATGTCTATAGCCGAACCGATTGTCAAGATCGCCGAAAGGATTCGCCCGGACCAGGTAACCCTGGTCCCTGAAAAACGAGAGGAACTGACTACCGAGGGTGGGCTGGATTGCGTTAAATATCGAAAGCAGCTTGCCGCAATCGTAAAGCGAATGCACAAAAAAGGCATCCTGGTAAGCACGTTTATCACGCCGGACGAAGAAAATATCCTCGCATCTGCCGAGATCGGCTGTGACGCGGTCGAACTGCACACGGGAGCCTACGCAAACGCAACGACCGACAAAGCAATAGAAAAAACTCTAAACGCCCTGCGCGACGGACGCGACATCGCACTGACAAGCGGACTGGTCGTACACGCCGGACACGGACTTACATACAGGAACATCGCGCCGGTAGCAAAAATAGAGGGACTCTGCGAATTCAATATAGGACACAGCATTGTCTCAAGAGCGGTCCTTGTAGGATTGAAACAGGCAACAAAAGAAATGTTAAAAGCAATAAGCAATTAGCGATTAGCAATTAGCGAACAGCTAAAAAAGGAGTTTATAAAATGTTTAGCGGATCAATGGTGGCACTAATAACCCCGTTTCAAGACGGGAAAGTAGATTACAGAACACTCGAAGAGCTCGTCGACTTTCAGCTGGAAAGCGGAACCGACGGGATCGTTCCGGTAGGCACGACAGGCGAGTCGCCGACGCTTACCCATGAAGAAAATAAAAAGGTCATAGAGTTCGTTGTCAAAACAGTCAACGGACATGTTCCCGTGATCGCCGGAACCGGTTCCAACAGCACGGCCGAAGCGATAGACATGACAGAATACGCCCGTAAAGTCGGGGCGGACGCTTCGCTGCAGGTAACGCCGTACTACAACAAACCGACACAGGAAGGCTTCTACCAGCACTTCAAAATGATCGCCGAAGAAGTCAATCTGCCGGTGGTACTGTATAATATACCGGGCAGGAGCGCGGCGGGGATGACCTCCGAGACGATCATTCGGCTGTCGCACATTGAAAACATCGTCGCGATTAAGGAAGCTAGCGGAAGCATGGATATCGCAAGCGACGTC
Source organism: Phycisphaerae bacterium (assembly GCA_021736615.1). The sequence continues at coordinate 5,845 of JAIPFN010000119.1, forward strand.
GCAGGCAACTGCGACCTGGACATTCTATCCGGCGACGACTCGCTGACACTTCCGATTGCCTCGATCGGAGGCAAGGGCGTTATCAGCGTAGTTGCCAACATAGTCCCGGCAGACGTAAAAGCGATGACCGATCTTATCCTGCAGGGCGACCTGGTAAGCGCAAGGAAATGGCACCACAAACTCTTTACGCTTTCCAAGAGCCTGCTGAGCATGTCGACAAATCCGATCCCGATCAAAGCGGCGATGGAAATCCTCGACATGGCACCGGGAGAAATGCGGCTGCCGATGACGCCGCTAAGCGAAGCTAAAAAGGTATTACTGAAGAAAATACTTAAAGATTACGGCCTACTGTAAGCCAAGGCCGATTCGGCAAGCTTACAATCTGGGGCAATAACTATGACCTTTTTAATCGGAAAGCCAGAGCTTGTTTTTGTAATATCAGGCGTGTTCTTTGTTGCATTCACTTTAATACGCCTATTTACATCTAAACGAGCCTGGCCGGTTCTGATATCGGCTGTCTTTTGGCTGTTATATGCCTCATGGGAAGTTTACTGTACTTCAGGACAGTATAATATCCGAGTTGATATTATTGTAATTTACCCATTTTTGATCATTGTAAGTATTCTGGCCATTGTCTGCATGTTAGCCAGTATGATTTAGCAAATACCGTCAAGCAATATTTAACTTTGGAATAATAATATGACACAAATGAATCACACTAAACCATCACTACTCGTTCTTGCAGCAGGTATGGGCAGTCGCTACGGCGGGCTAAAACAGATCGACCCTATCGGCCCTAACGGCGAAGCTATTATAGAGTACTCTATGTATGACGCGGTCAAAGCGGGCTTCGCTAAGATCGTCTTTGTTATTCGTCAGTCATTCGAGCAGGCGTTCAAGGATATGATCGGCGACAAGCTTGACGGTTTGTGCGAAGTTCAGTACGTCTACCAGGAACTTGACAAATCACTCGGCGATTTTACGCTTCCCCAGGGCCGCGAAAAACCCTGGGGCACCGGACATGCGATACTCGTCGCCGCCGGTGTAATAAACGAACCATTCGCGGTAATTAACGCCGACGACTTCTACGGGGGATACTCATACAAAGCTATCGCCGAATATCTGACAACCGCAGCCGGGGAAAATGACTACTGCATGGTCGGGTACACGCTGAGCAATACACTGTCGGAAAATGGAACGGTATCACGGGGTGTCTGTGAATGTGACGCCGACGGGAACCTGCTCAACGTAGCCGAACATACAAAGATCGGCATGACAGAAGGAGTGGTATGCGGTCTTGATGACAGCGGAAAAGAAATAACACTAACAGGAAAAGAACCGGTATCTATGAACCTGTGGGGATTCGGGCCTTCTATATTCGGTCATCTGAAAACCCGGTTTGACCGGTTCCTCGCCGAACACGGCAATGAAGAAAAATCAGAATTTTACATCCCATTCGTCGTCGACGAACTAATCAAACAGTCCATCGCCAAAGTCAAGGTGCTCAAATCCGAGGCAAACTGGTTCGGAGTAACATACCCCGAAGACAAACCGGCAGTGGTGGCCAAAGTCGCCGAACTGGTCGAAAAAGGCCTCTACCCAAAAAATCTCTGGGAAAAATAAGCGGAAAATTTTGATTTCGCGATTTTCGGGTTATACTTTATATGGCGGGGTTTATCCCCGCGCAAGCTAACCTGATAATTGAATCGTTTATACCGGTTTATCTTTTAACCGGAGATCGGGGGCTTTATGCACCCAAACCGTTTGCGGCTAGTGACATCTATCAAAGCCGATACATATCATCCCCTGCGGCGTCTTCTCCGATTCCGCTTCCATATCGAGCATATCATTAACGGTCGCTTTTGGCTGATAATCAGAATCATCGCTTTGGCGGCGATGATTATTCTATTATCTGTGTTCGCGACCCCGCTTCATGGGACTTAAGGACGTACTGCTTTTTTCCTCCGAACTGCCTCCACAGTTTGGCATTATTAATTAGTGATACTAAAGAATTGAACTTTTATTCACGGAGGTGTACTATGAAACTTATGGACTTTCTTAATAAGGTTTCTGCCGATTATGAAGTAACCGAGCACCCGCCGACTTTTACCAGCCAGGAACTGGCCGCAGAGGAACACATCCCCGGGATTATGGTCGCCAAACCGGTGATCGTACGAGCCGACGAGGAGTATTACATGTGTGTTTTGCCGGCATGCTACAAGATCGATTTTGACACGCTAAAGCGACAGGTCGGCGCCGACGAAATAGAACTCGCCGACGAAAACGAAATGGCAAAACTCTTCGACGACTGTTCGCTCGGTGCGGAACCGCCCTTTGGAATCCTTTACGGGCTTTTGACGTTTATGGACTCCAGCCTCGAAGACGACGAATATATAGTCTTCCAGGGAGGGACGCACGATAAATCGATCAAGATGGATATGAAAGATTACCTGAAGCTGGCAAGACCGAGGATTTTAAGCTTCTGTTATCCGTCACTATAATCAAAAACGCCAATCAGCATTTAGAGGCTGTCGGCAGTATCCCAACGGCACTGAATAAAGCCGTCTGGAAGCCGACGGTAGGAGTCAGGCAGCAGGCCTTTGGTCTTTCGCGCTTTTGCTTTACTCCGGAAAATTCTTTGGGGTTCTTCTTCGCAGCCAACCGACGATCATTGCCGCCGTAAAAACCCCCGCGGTAACTCCAGCAGGCGGAACCGGCACCGGGCTAATCGAATCAGGCGCGGTATTGGCCATCGGAAACGGCAATGCCTGCTCATTCTTATCGAGCATTTCCGGGGTAATTTCTTTGGCAAGTTCGGCCCTGGCAAATCTGCTGTTCGCCTCGTAAGGGAGGCCCTCAAACTCATCGCCCCCCTGACAATATCCTGCCGTCCTGCCGAACAGCAAAGTAACGATTATACTAAATATAAGTCTCCTGAGACTTTTGACGAATGTCTTTTTCTCGCTTTCCATCGTTTCCCCCTGACAGTTATCCGCTCAATATAAACTAATGGGAAATCCCGGCATAAACCTGCCGGTTTGATTCATACATGTATAACAGAAACTCCTCCTGTTTGCTGAAAAACCCTCTTTGTTTATAATTACATTTGATTACTTATACTATAGGCTCCGGTGCGGGGTTCATTTTAAAATAGCCTGCGAAAAGAAAATTTGCGAGATTATCTTGGATAAATTCAAAAAAATGATTATAATCGCGGCATGAGTTATTTTAGAAAAATTATAGATGAGATGGACGGTTATGTGCCCGGTTTTCAGCCTGTGGGAACTGACGTCGTTAAGCTTAATACGAACGAAAATCCGTATCCACCCTCTCCGCAAGCCGTTGAGGCGATACGCAATTTTGATACTACATCCCTGAAACGGTACCCCCAGCCGTTCGGCGATTCATTCTGTAAAACAGCAGCCGATGTCCTCGGAGTCGAACCGGACAACATACTATGTACAAACGGAGGCGACGATCTGCTGACGATCTGTTTTAGATCTTTTTGCGGCGAAAACCGACACGCCGCCTTTCCCGGCCCTACATATTCATTATACCCGGTCCTGGGGAAACTGCAAAACTGCAAGACGGTAGAAATACCATTTGCAGGTAAGTACGCCCTGCCCGCCGATGAGCTTGTGGAATCCGGCGCGGCAATGGTGATCGTCTGCAATCCCAACGCCCCCAGCGGATCGTTCATACAACCGGACGAGATAAAAAAACTCGCCGAACGCCTAAAAGGCAAAAGCATCCTCCTGATTGACGAGGCATACGCAGACTTTGCCGAATCCAACTGCATCTCGCTGACAAAAACATGCGAAAATGTGATTATCCTGCGTTCCATGAGCAAGGGCTACTCTTTAGCCGGACTGCGATTCGGATACGCCATCGCACCGAAGGACATTATCGCCGGACTGCGAAAAGTCAAGGACTCCTACAACGTCGACGCGTTAGCGATTGCCGCAGCGTCAGCGGCTATATGGGATCAGGGATACTTCAGGGAAAACGTAGAAAAGGTCAAATCCGAAAGATCACGTCTCACCGCTGCCCTTAGAGAAATGCAGCTTGAGATACCCGACAGCCAGGCAAATTTCGTACTCGCCAAGTGCATCAATTCCGATGCAGGTAAAATCCATGAAGCTCTCGCCAAACAGGACGTCTATGTAAGATACTTCAAACTCGACGGGCTGGAAGACAAACTGCGAATAACAATTGGAACACGGGAACAAAACGACAAACTAATACAAGCCCTGAAGAAAATCCTGTAAAGCAACAAGCGTCTTACACCTTTGCTCCTCATTTCTTTACTCATTACGCCGAAGGGAGTTCTATATAGAACGTCGTACCTTTTCCATATACCGATTCAACACGAATATCCCCATTCAGTCTTTGCAGAATACGTTTGACGATAGTCAGCCCGATCCCCTGCCCTTCGACACCGTCGTTTGGATTTAACCTGTGAAACAAATCGAATATTTTGATCATGTGATTGTCAGATATCCCTATACCATTATCCTCCATGCAGTAAACAGACTTTCCTTCCTCGACACAGCCGGAAATTTGCAGCACAAATCTGCGGTCAAGACTGCGGTACTTAATCGCGTTATCGATTATGTTCGTAAGAATCCTGCTAACCTGGTCGGAATCACCCATGCAATCGGGCAAAGCGCCTATGTTGATCTGCGCGTGATTTTCATCCAACTGGAACTGCATGGATTTAAGTACTTCCTGCAATCTCTCTGTCATATTAAGCTTTTCAATATGAATATCCGAAGACCCCACCTTCGACACGGTCAGCAGACCATCCAGAAGAACCTTCATTTTGTTCGTACTGGACACAATAAACTCGACAGATTGATGCACTTCTTCATTAAACAGCTTTTCCGACTTAGCCCTGAAAGCTTCGTATGTCATTTCTGTTTGCATCAAAGTCTTCAAATCATTCACCGCTTCACAAAGCACCCCGCTGAAACCCTTAATATTCACCAGCGGTGACTTAAGGTCGTGAGAGACAGTATAGACTACGCTTTGAAGCTCGGAATTTTTAGCTTCCAAAGCCTTCATAAGTTCTTCACGCTCAATTTCGCCTTTTTTACGTCCAGTAATATCATGGAAGATTACGGCGAAATGACCCTTTTGCGGAGAGTATGCCCTCACCTCGTAATACTTTGACAACGCCTGGCTGTAATTTTCAAAAAAGATTGAATTGCCGCCAAAGGCCACGTCTCCGTACTTTTCTATCCATTCCGGTTCGGTCCGGGGCATAACCTCCAGTACGGTTTTACCTTTTATATCCTCGGCAACAAGACCGGTAAGCTTCTCAAATGCCGGATTGACATCTATGAAACGATAATCGACCGGTTTACCATCCGAGTCGCATATAATCTCATGAAGTGCCGCTCCGCATGTCATTTCATCGAACAAACGCCTGTACTTTGCCTCATTTTCCCTGGAATGTTCTTCGGCCTTTATACGCTCGGTAATATCCAGGGCATAAGCAAAATTATATCCAACACCATCATGCTCAAGATGATTAACCGTAACTTCCACCGGATAGGTAGTCTTGTCCTTGCGAACATGGACTGTTTGAAATGTTAACTTCCTTTTGGACTTAAGCTCCTGCCAATGCTTATCCCATACCTCAGCAACATATTCCTCGTCGACATCACAAACACTAAGTTTTAAAAGCTCTTGCCGACTATACCCAAGCGAAGCGCATACCTGATCGTTAACATACGAAAAACGCCCGTCCTCGGTAATCCAGTACACCTCCAATGAAGCCTTATCAACCGAAACCTGTGTCATATACAATTGCCGGTTAACCGCCCTCAGCTGTTGGTCATTTACAAGAAGCTGCTGATTAGTCGCACGTAACTGCTGGTCATTGGCGAGAAGCTGCTGGTTGGCCGCCTTTAACTGCTGCTCACTGACAAGCAGTTTTTCCCGGGAATTTTTCTGTTCTGTAATGTCTCTGCCAACTCTCTGAAACTCTATTAATGAGCCGTCATCATCAAAGAACGCATGATTCGTCCAACTCATCCAGGCCAATTCACCGGAAGGAAGAACCGCCTGATGCTGCAGCAACTTAATCGGATCGTCGGGAGTTAAAGAAAATAAACCTTCCTGAACAACATCTCGCTGGTCTTGGGGGATGAACTGCAAAAAACTTTGACCGATCAGTTCTTCACGCTTTTTTCCAAAAAAGACGCAATAAGCATCATTAACAAATGTCCGGGTGCCATCAGGCAAACTACGGCAGATCAATTCGGTCTGATCGTGAACTATCGCGCGATAAATCCTGCGGCTTTCTTCAAGTTCAAATGTTCGCCTGGCCACCAACTGCCGCAAATGCCTGTTGAACAAAACACCAAGAAAACCGGCTATTAAAACGCCGCCAAAAACGCTAAGAGATGCCCATAAAAAATGATAATCTGTTTTCTCACCGGCCTCAGTTAAAGCCATAGGCCATAATTCAATCAAATGAAACGATTTAGAGATAAAAAAACTATTCATTAGCAAACCTTTGATCCTCACGTTAAAAGCTGACAATTAATCCGATAACCGATCCTGTTATCACGAATAACAAGCAGCCAAAAGATTAACGCAAGCAAAAAAACACAGGCAAACCATTAAAACATAAACGATTATATATCCGAAACGGAAATTCATCAACAAAAAAACCGCTTTTTTCAAATAAATACACGTAATAAGAGTTTGAATTCAATAAAGTCGGTAAGTGTTCGAGTTGATAAATCAAAAATCGAAGTGCAAAAATTATGGGTGGCTCTAATAATTGCTTTTGAGCGGCAAGTAGAAGGTTTTCGACTTCTGGCAAGGAAGAAAAATCGGGCTTAGCCGAAGCTAAGGCCTGTTTTTTCTGACGCCGACCAGAATCGAAAAGATTTGCTTGTCCGCCAAAATGAATTTTTAGAGGTTCCCTTATTATATCTTCGACAAACAAAACATCCTCTCATTAACTGACCGACCAAAATTGCCGATTAAACACGTGCAGGAATCCCGGGGGGATTCATGCTTTAGAGATTTTCAACGGGGGCTTAAATAATGCCATACCGAAAACACAAAGGTTTTACGCTTATTGACGTAATCGTTTCGGTGGTGATTTTGATCATCGCTATCTGCGGGGCAATACAGTTCAGATACCATGCCGCCATCCAGACAAGAAAAGCAAATATGCGCACCGCAGGCGCCGAGCTTGCACTTATGCTCGTCGAAACATGGCGCGGAGTTGACGGCGATGACGCCTTCGACGCGATAGACCACTGCGCTCCGGAACTAACCATAACTTTGTCGGGCGGCCCTGTCATGCCGTCCGGATATAACTGGCTCGGAAGTTACTCGATTCAATGGAACGATTACGATTATAAGGCAACTCTGTCGTCAAGAGATGTCGGCGGCGGCCTTAAAGCTCTTAACGTCATTGTCGCCTGGCCGTACGGCAAAAGTAACACCGACAAAGAATACAGGATAACTTCGTATGCCGATACAAACTAAAAATACCGCCTTCACATTGATAGAGCTTATGGTAACACTATTGATCTCGGGGATTATAGTCTCTGCGGTCGGCGTGATGGTCGCAGATTCCAGCGGGTGGTTTTCTGACAGCTACGGAAAGATATATTCTCAGCCTGCAATCGAAAGCCTGCTCGCCAGAAAAACCTTTGAGGCGGTCATACGTCAGTCGTCGGATATCGGCCTCGAGATAAGCCCCGACGGAAGCTCTGCCGAGATCAACTATTACAGTTCACCGGCTAACCAGCTTGACAGCTATGCACAGTTTTACGTCAGCGGCACCGACCTCATTTTGGAGAAAGGCTCTCTAAGCCCCAAGACAGCAACATCCACAGAGACAGTATGCGGGAACGTATCGCAATGCACTTTCAAGGCAGCCGGCTCGGCAGTACAAATGATACTGATTTTAGACGACGGAAAGAACAAACAAGGATCGGTAACTTCAGCGATCCTTCACAACTAACTCAAACTGACCGAATCGGCCAGTTTGAAATGAATAATGTATATTGTCTAATGTATAATGAAGGATTCGGCCTGACGGCCGAGGCATTTTTATATAAAAAATCCGAAGCTCACAAAAGGCGGTGTATACCGCAAGCTCAGGAATAAAAATCACGAAAATTTAAAATAAACTGCGAGATATAAAAATGAACAAAATAAACAAAAACAAAAATTCAGGTTTCGCAATGGCGATGGTGCTGTCAGTAATGGTACTGCTGCTTTTGCTCGGCGGAAGTCTACTCGGTCTTTCGCAAAACGCGGAAATAACATCCATCAGACGTTCACAGGAAATCGCCGCAAAATGTGCCGCGGACGCAGGAATGACAAAGGTATTGTCCGATCTAAATGCTGCCTACGCACAAGGAACTCTGGACCTGAGCAACCTGCCGTCTGAGTTCGCAGTAAATATCGAAAACTTCGACGCAAACTTCGGATACATAGTCTATCTTGACGGAACAGGAAATATTATGATCGACAGCACAGGATCAGCCGGACCATCAAACAAAACAGTTCACTGCAGAGTCGAAGTTTACTCAAGCCGATTCGAGCATATACTTTTTGCAGACTCATTCGAAATCAGCAATAATTCTTTCATCGATGGGTACAACTCTGATTTTGGACCTTACGGCGGAATAAATATTTCCAGCATTTCAATAGGAACAAACAGCACCACAAAAAACGCAATAAAACTTGACAATAACGGCTATCTCAACGGAGATATTTTCGTCGGACCCGGCAGTGATCCTTCCGATGTAATCGACGGAGGTAAGCACTTTGATGTAACCGGGGAGATGTCAGCGGCCAAAGAAGAAAAGAACACACCCATAGTCGCCCCCCCCTCACTGGATTACAAAGGATCAAGTCCATCAGGAACAGTAACCGAAAACGGCAGATATGGTGAGATCATAATGAACAACGGACAAATGGTGACTATTGACGGCAACATAACCCTTCATATCGAAGGGGATGTTGAACTGGACAACAATTCTCAAATCGAAATCACAGAAGGATCATTACTGACTCTTTTCGTTGACGGCACTTTCAAAATGTCCAACGGAGGAAAGATAAACAACCTCACACAAAAACCGCCAAACTGTAAAATATTCAGCACGGCAACATCCGAAGTTGATTTTTGCTTTGACAATGTCGGTGAAGTCTTCGGAGCAATCTACGCCCCGAACGCGAAAGTCGAGATCAAGAATAACGCTATAATATACGGTGCCATACTCGCCACAGACCTTTCAATAGACAATTCCGCCGAGATATACGGAGACAAAGCACTATTAAAAGGAACATTCAACGATTCGGACACAAAACTGGTAATGGGAAAGTGGTGGGAATGACCTTTTTTCGGATTTTTAATATTTTTCTTGTGGCATGTGTCTTTTTTTGGTGTAGACTATAAGAGTATCTGGCTCGGGGACGGCGAATACGATTGGGACGCTTTTATTAAGTAACGTTTTGGTTATTTTAAGAAAGAGAGGTTTTCATGTTGTTGTCTCGTTTTTTGCCGGTCATTTGCATCGTTCTTCTGCTCGCTTCTTTTTGCCATGCAAGTCTTATCGGCAGTTCCTATCCCGGCGGCAAAGTTACCGAAATCACCAAGGTTGACGGCGGCGGCGATTTTCGCTGCAGAATATCCGGCAAGTCCCTCATCGCCGGTGCCCGCCTGAAAGTTCATGTACGCGGCGCAGATTCAATCTCAAATGCCGACGCCGCCAAAGCCTTTACCGAGGCCGCGTTTAAACAGGCAAAAGTAATCCGCCTGACGAATGTTCGACTGCGGAACTATTTTCGCGTTATAGCCGACGTCGAGATCGACGGAAAAAACCTCGCCGATGAACTTGTCAAACAGGACTTAACGAAATCTGTCAAACCAGCCGCTCTTGATACCGGCGCGATTAAGACAACCTCTTATTTGCCACGGACCAAACTCTCCGATGCAGGGTCGACCAGACAGATCGGAACAAAGTCCATCGGCAGAACGGTCATGGCCGCACGCAAAAAACACATGACGAATTCTCAGATCACAAATTCAATGAAGAGTTCGCCAGTTGTCCTCGGCGGGGAAGGTTTTAAACCGGACATGACTTTTGAGGAAGCAATCGAACAGATACGCAACTCGTTTAGCCCGGAACTGCCTATAGTAGTTCTATGGCCGGAGATCGAGAGAAATTGTTTTGTCGAACGGGACACGCCTATCGGCATCGAATGGAACGGAAAGATCACTGCTAAGAAAGGGCTGGAACTTTTGCTTATGTCCGTCGCCCAGAGCCGCGGCCCCGGCTTGCAGTATTATGTCGACGGCGGAATCGTCACTATCGCCTCGAACAATTTAAAACTCGACAAACGCGTCCTCCGCGTTTACAACGTAGCGGAACTGACATCCGTTTCGCCGACAATGAACCGTGGGTACGGCAATCAAGATGGTTACGGAAACCAGATAATGTACGGCAACCAGGGCGGATACGGAAACCAGGGGATGTACGGTAATTCTCGCAACAACAGAAGCAATCGAAACAGCAGAAACAGACCCTTCTCAGGGGGAAGGTAATTATCTAAGCATCCTGCTCACTTGCCGATACAAAAACTGGAAAAGATCCGATCAAGTATCGCCTCGTCGACGTCCTCTCTCTCGATGCCTGCAAGTGTATTATAGCCTGTCCGCAGAAACATCGCGGCTACTTCGTCGTTACCTTTAAACACTTCGCCTGCACCATCTTTAATATTGCTGATCGCCTCGCTAACCGCCGAGCGATGCCGCTCGTTGATCGCGATTCTATCGGCCATCTCACTGCCAACCGTTTGCAGGATAAGACGCTGCTGCAACTTTGCCCGCAGGTTCGTTATCGAAGCCTCATCGGTAACACTCGTAACGATAGGCGGCATATCAAAAAGTTTTTCAAGCT
>JAIPFN010000120.1 GCA_021736615.1 Phycisphaerae bacterium
ATAAGTCACACCGTTTGCTTTTGATAAAGGTTTGCCGGATTCACTAACATCTTTGACGTCCTTTGCCGGAATATAAATTTTCGCCGTTGTGTTGACCGGCACTTCAACATGAAATTTACCGGTTTCCCCGCTCCTGTACCAGTTACTCACGATCCTGCCGTATAAAGAACCGCTTGCCGTGTTAGCGAATGTAAGATCACCGACAAGACCCGGTTTAACGACAAAGCTCTGCATCCCGTAATTATCAGTATCAGGCATTATCCCGCCGACCCCCTTGGTAAAGTAACCAGCAATGCTCGTATAACATGTATGAATCACGCTGTCATGGCCCTCGATCTGCCAGTACTCCGGCCAGGTTGTATGTCCTTTCGTAAAAAAGTAACCGTAACTGGGATACTCGGTACTGGCAAGGCAATGATAAATAAGTTCCGGCCGCTCGACACCTTCAACAATAAACTTAAGCAGGATCGGCAAGCCCGAACTGCCTGTATCAAGATAAGGTTTGTTAACAGTGATCTCCTTGACAAAGTTGTCAAATACCGCCTGCCTCTGATTTTCCGGAGTAATACCGGTATAAAGAGGAAAAGCCATCGAAAGCTGTCTACCATCAATGTAAGTCTTAACAAGCGGGTTATAAAATTGCCTGTGAACACTTTTTCTAAGATCGGCAAGGCGTTTGGCGTATGCCTCGGCAATTTCCGGCTTTCCAAGTATTTTTGCGGTCTTGACGAACACGTCAAGATTGTAAGCATAGACGCAGTTATTGAACAGCCTTGCGGCAGGAATATTCCCATATTCACTGCCGTGCGGGGTTGCCCAGTCTCCCAGAAATCTCGAAGCACCTGTATACGCAGTCAGAATACCATCATCAGAGACATATTCATTCAAATAATCGAGCCATTTCTTCATCGGCACATAGCCCTCGGCAAGCTTACGCTTATCACCGTAGGCCTTGTAGAATTCCCACGTCATCGTCACCGGCGCACTCGACCAGAGCGTTCCGCCCGCGCCTTTATAAACCTGCGGAGCGATGGTGTTTACAAAACCGTCATCTTTTTGAACATCGTACCAGTCCCGCGTATTTTTCGAATAGAACGCCGCCGATTCATAGTTAGGTATCCCGCATCCCCACGAGCAAGCCAGGGTAATCTCACCGTAACCGTAACGCTCACGGTGCGGACAGTCCATAGTCACACCGTTAACCGTATTAGCAATATACGTCGCAAGATCTGTCTCATAGATATCATTGAAAAGCTGCTTCGAGCAGTTAAAGCTTCCGATACGTTTGCGGTCATTAGTGACAATATAACACTTCATATCATCTAATCGGGGCTTATAATTAAGACCCTCGACACTGACCCATCGACCGGCCATCCAGTTAAACCTGTGGGTAAACGTCCCTTCTCCGGTCTTATCGTGGATATAGTGACTCTCCTGTTTGTACTCGATCTTTTTGCCTTCATTGTTAGCGGTTGTAAATTTAACAACATCGCCATCTTTACCGCCCCTGAGCTTAAACTCCAGCCAGCCGGTAAAATTCTTGCCCATATCAAACGTGTAGTATCCATCGTTTTCGATGATCTTAACCGGCCAGAGCACTTCGACTTTACGGTCCGGCTCCTGCAGTTCGGCGGTCATTGTAATAGACTTTTCATAAACGGTCGCATTAGCCCAATCGCTGTCGTCATAGGAAGCCTTGTTCCAGTCGGCGATATGCTTGCGGGCATCGATACTTTCGCCGCCGTATTCGCCTTGGCCGCCGCCTTTCCAAAGCCCCAGGTTTTCGCTGGAGCTTTCCTTGCACTTCCAGGTCGAATCCGTATGCAATTCAACGCCATTGGACATATTGACCTGGCACTTGAAAATAGAGTCCTGCTTCCAGACGCCCTTGCCGTACGAACCGTCCGCACGAGCCCAGCCGGGACCGGCCCATACAGCGATGACATTATCGCCCTTTACAAGCTTATCAGCAATATCGTATGTAACATAAAGAACACGCTTCTCTAAATTCGTAACGCCCGGCGAAAGCACGCGAGTTCCGATCCGCTCACCATTGACATACAATTCGTGATAACCAATAGATGCAAGATGAACAAAGGCAGTCGTCGGAAGACTCTTCAATGAGAAATTCTTACGATACCAGATGTGCTTGACCTCGTCTGCTTGTTTGTAACGAATCCATTCACCCTTCCAGTCGGATTCATACAATAAACCAACCGTAAACCATGCTGTTTTGCTCCAACTTGTAACCTTGCCTTCTTTGTCCCATATGCGAACTCTCCATAAACAATTCTGACTAGACCTCAGTGCCATACCAGCATACTCGATATTAACCGATTCGGACGAATCAACTTTTCCCGAATCCCAAATAACCATACCGTCTCCGGGTTTATCAGGCAAAACAGGAAAATGTTTATAAACTTTGATCTGGTATGCTGTCTGTTTTTGCCCGCGGGTTTTATCGGAATCGACTATCTTCCAACTGAACCGCGGATTAACATCAACCCCGAGCGGATCGGTCAGGTACTCGCACCTTAGGTCTGTAACAGAAACACCTGGCTTAACTTCCGGAGAATTATCTATTATAAAATCGACTAGTTTCTTATTGTAGAACCAGCCCTTCCACATATTATGTCCGCCGTCTTTGACGACCTCAAGAGTCATCTGACCGCCGAGTTTGTCGTATCTTTCTTTGATAATACCTGAATTCTTATCCAACGGAACCACGTTGTCGTTGTCGCCGTGGAAATGGTAGATCGGAATATTCGCCTTTGCAAGCGGTTCAAGACGGTCAATCGGGTTATGTTTCGGCAAAACCTTAGTAAGTTCTTCTACGCTCATACCAAATGCCTTCGTGGCACCCTGCATACCCGGATAACTGGCGAGATTGCCGACAGGATATATACCGGCGATACAGGAAACCTTGTCGGGGTTTCCGGCAGCCCAGTTATAAAGCATAAGTCCGCCGCGGCTGCGTGCAAGCAGGGATGCTTTTTTGGCAAGCCCGCGTTTTTCAGTGAGTTCCTTGTACAAAGCCGAATAAACCGCCACACCCTCAGGATTGCCCATGGACTCACCTACGTCAATACCGGCAATGGCGATTCCATTATTAACAAACTGCTCAAACATCCACGTTTCTTCTTTGGCCGGGAGATTGCCGAGTGTCGGTGCATAAAAAACCCACGGAGTTGGCACACCTGGCGTAACCTTTTCCGGCATGATAAGAAACGCCGTTCGACCGTCAACCATAAATATCTCGCCGTCGACGGGCATTGTATTCTTCCTGACCGCAAGAGCCGAACCGCACGCTGCAAAGCAAAATACCGCAACAAGCATAAATCGCAATACTAGTGAAATCCGTTTTCTTGTAGGTACTGTCTGATTATTCATGAAACTTCACCTTAAAATAATTTTCTTCTTACTATTCACTGACAGATTCCATAATCCTAACAGGGCCAAGCAGTCCGGATTCTTCCAGTTCCCATTTCGGCTGTCTTCTATTAGCAGTTCGTTCACGAACCTTGATGTTTGTCCTTGTAAGCCGTTTATCTTCCGGCAGTTTATTATCGCCGATCAGCCGGTTGCGCCACGAGTTAACGACCGTCACTTTCAGATAGTTTTCACCGGTTTTGACTGCATCACTTATGTCAACCCTAAAGGGCGGCCGCCACACGATGCCAAGATCGGCACCGTTTAAATTAACACTTGCAATACCGACATCCATGACCTTTCCCAGTTCAATCGCAAGCCGCTTTCCTTTAATATCATCACCTGCATTAAATGCCGTGCGATATACCGCCTTGCCGGAGTAGTATTTAATTCCATCGTCTTGGTTGGCGGCCCAGTTTGTCAGCGTTTTAAACAGGACAGGCTTCGTCGGTCCGCCCCATTTTGGATCGAAGGTAACTCTCCAAGGCCCCGCGATAAACTGCTTTAGCTCCCATTTAAGAAAGTTAGGGCCGTCGTTCCGGTCGGTTCCGGTTTTCTCTCTAAAGACAACAAAGATGCTTCCGAACTCGTCAAGTTCAAGAGGCACCTGGGTACATCCATCGGCGAACTTAAAGGTATTGGCCTGCCGAATGGAACCGTCGACAGCATCCCATAGTTCAGGTATCCGTCCATAAACTCTGAATATTGCATTTACACTTCTGGCCTTTCCGTTCGCTTCAGACAAAAAGTAAACATCGGCGTCGCCAATGCGGTAATGAATCCAATTGATCGTCGAAGCCATCTCCTTGTTCGCAAACGTCACATCATGCGGAACTGAGTACGCCTCAAAAAGCTCACAAGCTTTCATACCCCAGGCAACATGACCGCTGCCGACATTACGCATTCCCTTGTCAGCGACAAACTCTCCCCAAAGTCCGTCAGAAAGACTTTTAAATAACTTCCTGCCTTCGGCTCCTTCTTCAAGACTAACCGCTTTTAAAGGTTTTGGACCAAGAACAGTCGCACCTTTACGGACAAGTTGATCAACCATATTAAGGGCTTTAAGCGACAAAACCCCGTGATCCGGAAGAACCAGCAACCGGTATTTCATGCCCGACGGCAAGGTCAAACGTCCACGCTCTACCGACATACAAAGCAAAAGCTCCTCGCTAAGCACATCGTAGTCATACCCGGGCAATGCCCCTGCCGGATCGTCTCCTTTGCGTTTTGCGATATTTGGAATATGATCACCGTAGTAATATACGACATCTGCAACAAAATCGCCCTGCTGTGCAAGATACTGACACCGCCTTATATAATCAATAAACGCCGTCGACTGATCCCACCATGTGATCTGCGGATTGAAATGCGTGCCCGCGAAATATTCCTGCCCAGGCATTCCCATCTCTTTAGGAGAACACGTGAAAGTATGATTAAACAAAAGGTTTAACCCCGCGCAGAATTCATGATCAAAACTCGGTTTCATGTGAGCAGAAGGCGAATCGTTCCAGTGCGGTCCGATGGTCGTAAAGCCCTCTGCTCCTACCAGACGCTTGCCGTAAGTATGCGCAGCCGACGAAGCCTGCTTGACAAAGAAACGATTATCAGGAGTTGGACGATGCGGCGACGGCGACCAGAATTCGCTCATCATAAGCTCGCTGCGTCCATAATTCTTCAGCCCGTCAAGAGGGCCTGCATGAGGACCTGCCGATTCCGGGTGTGTACCCATGCCGTACTTTCGTGAAAGCTTTGCCAGATGCCCGTAATGGTCTGCGACACGATCACCGATAGTCTTGCGGAAATCGGCTAGAAAAGCGTTGGAATCCTCGCGGCTGTCAACGACATAACCAGCCAGAACAGGCAGCCATGGCCCAATATCATACCCCCGGTTTTCCTTAAAGGTTCGCTCAAACCCCGGAGTCCAGTTCATCCCCCCACCTTCCCAGCTGTCTGTATGTATATAACGCACTGTCGTCCCTGCCATAGGACCTATCGCCTTAAAAAGGGGATCGATATTGCGGCCCCAGTATGCGTCAAGCGATTTCGGATTCATATAATCCAGCACGCGCCCGCCCCACCCGGCACTGCAAGTAGAAACATGCGCGTTAGTGTTCGTATGACCCAATCGAAGTATCTGCCATTTGCCCTTGGGTACATCCCACCGCAGCATGCCGGCCTTGTCCACCCTGGCCGATAGATTAACAACGCCCTTGCTGTTTATCACAACCTCACCGGGTAAAGCAGGTTCGGTTTCAAGCAGATATCGGCAATCAGGTGCCGACATTCCAAGCTCACGTGATGCGTTTTTATGCGCCAGATTTTTAATAGGATGATCCGTCGTCGGCACCGACAGTACAGGCATCGAAACACCCGGCAAAGTAATCTCGGCAACCTGAACATTGCGGGCCTTCCCTGCCGTCGAACCGGAGTCATAGGCACTAGTAAACACCAGCCTGATCAACCCGGCTTGTTGTTTTTTAAAACTAACCTTTTTACTGACGCCGTCTTTCAGCGAAAAGTCTTTTACAGTATCAAATGTCTTACCGTCGGCTGAAACCTGAATATTGCATTGACGCGGCCCGTAGCCTTTACGTCCAAGCAGTGAAAGTTCGGAAATTTCAACCAGCTTAGAGAGCTTCAAAAGCAGCCATTGCGGTTTATCGCTTGATGGGCCGTCATTAGAAACCCAGAATGTATACGGATTACCGTCAATCGCCCGAGCAGCAACATGGTCTTTCTGCGTAGAACTGGCCTCAACCGAGAAATTAACCTTTTGCCCTGCGACATCCTGGTTTGCATCTAATTCCGGAATAGGCACTGCAATAACTGTAACGTCTCTGTAGAAATCCTTATGTTTTGGGGTTTCCAGAACCTGCTCAATCCTTTCGGGTCCCTCAACTAAAGTCGTCGACCAGACAAGCTGCTGCGTTGCTTCTTCGGCGGTGACATTTGGTCCTCCCAGATTCCATCCGCTCTGGATATTAAGGCTAAGCTCAAGACCAAGCCGTTTTGCCTCTTTGCAGGCATGGACAAATAGTTTCGTCCATTCGTCACCGGCAAACAAAGGCCCGGCGGGAACCTGGTTATTACCCTGCTGGCTGCTGCCGTCGGCGTCGAAAATAAGAGCACCGCTGTAACCCTTAGCTTTCATCTCTTCAAGATCACAGGTGATCGCTTCTTCGGTAACATTACCGTTTAGCCACCACCAGAAAGCCCGAATACCTGCACTGTCAGGAGGACTGTAAAAACCCTGTTCCGGGTCGTTCGATGCTACAGAATAAGGACAAAGCACAGCCGCCATAATTGCAAAAAGCACCAGAATTATACTTCGTCTTATTTTATAATCCATACAAATCTCTTCCAACCAACTTGAAATTACTCTTATACGGGCAAATAGAATTTTCAAAATGAACTCTCTCACCGAAAAACAGAATTAGGCGAAACCGTTTTCTGTACCTGCCCTGCCGCCTGGGCCTTTTTCTTTTTCGCTTCGACCTGTTCAACGCCCTCGCCGGGGTTGACATACCACTCGCTGTCTACATGGGCTTCATTGAATATCTGCTTGATCTTTGCGACAATGACAGGATTAGCTTCGGCTATATCTTTTTCGCAATCAATGTCCTTAGTAATATCATACAGCATTATCGGCTTGGAAGGATTGCCGCGGTAAGCCCACCATTTCCCCAGACGAACGCTTTGCCCATGCCGCGACTTGCCCCCGCTTTCCCAGTAAAAATACTCATGTTCCAACTGCTGATCCGACTTACTAAGTAATGAAGGTACAAGGCTTATACCGTCCCTCCTGGGAGCGTCGACGCCTGCAAGATCCGCTGCCGTAGCAAAAATATCATACAGAGCGCATATATGCTCGCTCTCTTTAGCTTCAACCTTTCCTTTCCAGTACGCAAAAAACGGAACCCGCATCCCGCCCTCGTGGGTACATGTGAACTTGCCTTTCGGCCAAGGCCCTTTATTTTTAAACACCGGATCATCCTCATGCACTTTCCTGCCGAAATATCCCCACTGGCTGTAACCGTTATCACCGGCAAAAAAGATTATCGTGTTGTCCAGCACTCCAGATTCTTCAAGCGTCTTAACTATTTTACCGACACTAATATCCATCCGCTCGACCATCGCGGCCCATTCCTTATGCTTCTGATCCCATGGTTTGTCTTTGAATTTGCCGATATCTGTGGCAATGCACGGCCCGTGCGGAAGCTGCGTTGCGTAGTAAAGAAAAAACGGATTGTCCTTATTGTTCCTAATGAAAGAAACTGCCTCATTTTGAAACAGGTCTTCTGAGTATTTTGCTTTTGCAGGCTCTTTCAGTTCCCCAACTACTAACTTACCCTTGTCATCGTAAGTATTATCGTAATTGCCGGTCTTGTCTCCGCTATGCCTGTACCGGCGTTTCATGTCGAACCCGTAATTTTCCGGAAGCGGTTCGAGTTTACCGTTTCTCATCATGTAATTCGGGAAGAAAGTATGAGCACGCCGCTGATCGTAATATCCGTAGGAAAAGTCAAACCCCTGCTTATCGGGAGTCCCCTCGGTACCCGGCAGGCCGATTCCCCACTTTCCGATCATGCCCGTAGTGTAGCCTGCCTGTTTCAGGACTTCGGCAATCGTTACATCTTCGGCGAGCAGATGATCCTGTCCACGAACAGAACTGTTCGTACGAATGCGGCAATGGCCCATATGCATCCCAGTCATCAAACTCCCGCGAGACGGAGCGCACTCTGGCGACCCGCTGTAGGTATTGCTAAAACGCATACCACTCATCGCCAGTTTATCAAGATTCGGCGTGGAATAGTTCTTCTGCCCGTAACAGCTAAGATCACGATACGACAGGTCATCGGAAAATATAAAAACAATGTTAGGTTTTGCATCCGCTTTAGGCTTATCAGTAGGACGACCGGTTTTATGTATGCCCGATTGATCGGCAGCAACACTAAACACCATAGACATCAAAAGCATTCCAATTAAAAAACCAGGCTTAAATTTCATCATATATCTTTTCCATTTCTTATAACTTAGACCAAACTTGCAAAACGCCAATAAGTATCTGTAAAACATAAACAATCAGGAACTGTCCGTTTGAAGAACTATTTTACATCAACCCTTACAACGGACGGTTCGGAACGCTTGTTCTTACCGACCAGTACCAACGAATAGTAATTAGCCCCGGCCGGCGGTATTTTGTCGATTACTTTCGATAGTTCGGTTTTCGCAACCAGCGTTGTTTCACCGCCCCGATTGAAGTTTCCGCTTTTGCAGCGTAATATTTCATAAGTCAAGCCAATGATCTCTGCCGAACGCTCCCATTGGAGAGTCACTTCGCCGGCGTCGTTTAAGCAGGCATTTAATTCAGGGGCCTTATCCGGCACGTCCGGCGCAACCATCATACGGCATTTTCCTGCAATAGCTTCCGCACCGGGCATATCAACACGCGGTTTTTGCAGTGCTGTCATCCGCCCCTTGACAATGATGCTTAGCATTTCCTGCCAGAGCGGATCGTCGGTCGAAGCAAATGTCGTTTGAGGTTTGCCGCCGTCTTGTATCCTGGGCCTTGGCTGAGCTGCGTATGCCGACAGCGGTCTTACCGCATGCTGGTATCCACCGTCTCGCAGGAGCTTTATACGGTTGCGTCTGGCGTCGATCTTGTGATCGCGGCAGATAGCCAGCCCAAGGCCATTTTTGCTTTTCGCAAGAGGTGCTCGAAGAATCCTGCTAAACTCAGGCTTTTGCAGATTTATCCAGTCACCTGCAAAATGCTTATCGTGACAACTGTAACATTTTGCCTTGTTCATAACACCAGTCAATTCTTTTTGCGTCTGATCCCACGCCCTCAGTCGCGGTCCGGAACTGGTATAATCCCATGTACCGAAATACAAGCCATTGGAGTCGATCCACGCCATGACCATATCTCGTTCTGTTTCGGTAAGGTTTTTGATCCTGCCTTTATGCCCGCTTGCAATGACTTTGGCCAGAGGGGCAACCGCCGAACCATAACTTTTCGGCGGAAACAACGGAACCGAATAATGCGCCGTCCCATTCATGCAGTCTATACCGGCGGTGTAATACGGTATAAGTTGCGTATGCCGCCTGTCGACAAGATTTTCGTAACTGTTATTAAAGAACGTCGTCCATCCGCCCGTAAGATCGAGCCTGCCATTAAACCCTTTTTCACCGCCGTGACATTTTACGCAGTGCTTATCCCAGATCGGCTGAACCAATGTCGAATAATCCATATACCCCGAACCCCATGATTCCGGTTTGGGCTTGGCCGGACCATTTTTAAGGGCCATAGTATTCGGGATCGGCTTTAGCGATGTCGGAGCGTTTGTTTTTTTTTCGTGACATCCGATACAGGAACGTGTCGTCCCCGGCGAAGCCTGGATAAATGTTCGCATACTTTGGAGCAAACGTTTATCTTTGTCGAGCACCTGGAAGAAGATCGCACGCCCCGCTGGAGCCTTGAAATAGATTGAACCATCTTCGTGGATCGGAACCATACCGTGATAAATTTTCGCGCTGAATGCAAGCGCCGCACTGATAGAGAATGTCTGGTTGAAGATACTACTGCCCGGAGAGGCGCTCACGCGTGAGGATTCTTCTATAACTCTAAGCCACTTTGCCTCGCCAGGTTCAACGCCTTTTAGCCCGTCGTAAACGTTCTGAACGTAAAACTTTCCCGTAGTTTTGGTACGGTCAACAAACTGCGGCATTGTTCGCGCAGAACGAGGTTTAACCAGCAAAGGGGCATGCAGACTGATATCAGGATCCGACAAAAGCGTTACTTTCTCGCCCTTTCGGTTCATCATCATAATAGAGTTGCGATTGGCACCGTTTTCGCGTCCGCTGTAGATCATCATGTCCTTGCTGACAGGGTAAGGTTCGCATGAATTGCCCCGGTCGAAAGTAGGGTCTTTTTTGTTCTCAAAATTAAAGATCGCCGCCGGATCGTTCTTGCCTACGAACGGGTCGATCATAGCTATCGTCCCTCGCGGAGAGGCATTGTGCTTCGACAGCGTCGCCGCGATCAGACCTGTTCCCGGAACCGGACGCGGGTCTAGAATCGCTTCCGGGAAAACCATGTTGTTTCCGTACATCGCCGTTTCGTTGGAACCGTCCGGGTATACGGTCCAAAGCGATTGCACGGTCAAAGCGGTCTTGTCGATATATTCCCAGCGACCATAAATTATCCGACCGTCCGGCAGGATCATAGGATCGAACTCGGTCTCTGAGTTAACCGAGATCGGGTGTATGTCACTGCCGTCTGCGTTCATAACGTGCAAAACGCTCACCCCTTCGTCGGCACAAGGAACCAGCCCCGCGGGCCGAGTCGAAAGAAAAACGATCCGCCCGTCCGGCATATATGTAGGCGAAATGTCGTGTATGCCATGTTTACGGCCCTTATACTCGGCAAGGCACGGGGTCGGGTCGGTAAGTTGACGAAGATTCTTACCGTCAATACCGATCTCGTAGATCATAGTGCTGCCGGTCGGAGTTCCCTTGTAACAGAAAATAATCTTGCTGCAGTCGAATGAAATGTCGGGATGCGTATACACCCCGTTACCAAGCGTCCCTTCGGAATTACCGTCGATTACAGTTCGTATCTTCCACTCGTCACGCGGCGCAAAGGGATTTTCCAGAATATATACACCCCCCGTACCTGCCCCGTTGCCTTTGTCACTGGCCGGCCACTTATAAAAGGTATCATAAATATGAATACCTGTATATGAATACCGCTTGATAAAAAGCAGCGGTGCGTCAAGCATAGACGTAAAACTTTTCTCCGGGTTTCCGGGTGCTATAGATTTTACTTCAGCGAAATTATAGCCCGAAAAAAGCAACAGCACAGCAATTAAAACGACTGACTTGCGAAGTAAATTGAGCAGCACCATAAATTAAAATCCTTTAAGAAACCAAGATAATACTTACAGGTTTTTCATATCAATTCAAGGCTAAATATTCTTTCCCTGCCAAGCTACTAAGAAAAAGAGAAGGCCACATGCAAATGGCCTTCTCCTATTTCTCAAACTTTTTCTGAGCAAGGCGAAATCTGCCTTGGCGGTCGTACCAAAAACCGCACAACAATTTATCTATTGATTATAAATCTACTTGGTTAGCGCCAAAGCGTCCAGGTTCGGACCTTTACCGATCGCAACAACCTTAACGTAGTTGCCGCCCTTGACCAGGTCAACCTTTATGTCAACGGTGTTCCACTGAGTAGCCTTTCTGGTTTTAGCAAAAGGAATCGTTCCGGCATTTTTACCGTTAATTAAAAGGTCACATGGAGCATTTTTACCCGAAGTGGAATAACGGAACTTCAGATTATACTTACCTGACTTTTCGGCAAGAACATTGTCGAATTCGACATAGCTGCCCTTACCGCCCATTTCAACATAACCGGTTCCCTGGAAGCCCTTGTCCTTTTTAGAAACTTTACCACCGGACTGTTTGACGTCTTCAGCTTCGTAAATATCGCCTTTCATCTTGGAAGCAACAGGACCTGATCCGGCGTTTTCGCGATGCGGATATAATACATCGCCGCCAGCGCCCAGATCCTTGATACGAAGATTACGGAACTGGTAAGTCAGGCCCCTTTCGCCGTGATGCTGAATGCCGATGAAACCGGCGATATCCATTTCATCATGAACATCTGTCGTGACCACGCCATTAACAGAAATCTTGATATGCGAACCGACGCATTCGATACGGTACTTGTTCCACACGCCCTGCTTGAAGCAATCGCCCGCATTTTTGCGGAAGGCGGCAACAGAGGCCTCGTCGTTCCTGACAGGCGAAATGAACCATCCGCGACGTCCTTCGTCATACAAACCGCCTGACCACTTACGCGGTTGAGTATCGACTTCTGCCTGGTAACCCCATGCTTTGTTTTTCTTTTTCTGACATCTGAACATGAATCCGGAATTGCCCTTATTTTCCGGCATTTTAATTTCGGCTTCAAATACGAAATTGGCAAATTCCTTCTTAGTCAGCAGGAACCATTTGCCTTTTTGCGAGGTCAGGCTCACAACCCCGTCTTTGCTTTCGACTTCACCGTAATCGTACGGATTTTCCCATTTGCTCATGCCGGAGTCAATAAGGTCATCCCACTGAACCTGAGAAGGTTTTTTGATGAGAGAAATCTTGGACTTAACTGGTTTGAGACTATCGTAAGCATCCCAGTATTCACGAACCTCTGGACCGCGGAGCATAGCATCGGCCTCTGGATGATTAGTGATCTTCATAGCCTTAGCGTCATACTTAAGTGTTCCGCCAAACCTCTGACCAACACAGCCAAGAGCAAGCATCTCAGAAAGCGGAGCACCCACCGAGAACGGTGAATTGGACTTCTCGATACCCTGGCATGCGTTCAGGAAGTTCTTATAGTGGTTGTAATTTTTGCGGCCGGGATCAGGCAGTTTGCCTTCTTTTTCCATCTTGACGAGTTTGTCGTTAAGGGCGAAGTGATAATCTGCCCCGTGACTGGTACCGCTGACAACACCATCTTCCAGGTAAAGCAGGGAACCCGGGGCACCCATTTTACCCTCATAACCCGCTGGACGCGGAGCGTTATTACGCTGGCCGTCATACCAGTTCAGTTCCAGGGCCGGCATGTCGCCGCGTGCTTTGAACTTGAATGTGATCACCGAAGCCTGCGGATAGTAAATATCGCTAGGACCCATGACCTTTGTAGTAATCTCATAAGGCTGACCGAGCTTGAGGTAACGATGATACGCATCGAGTATATGAGCACCCCAGTCACCCATGCAGCCGCAGCCGAACTCATACCAGCAACGCCAGTTACCGCCTGTCATCTTAGGGCTATGCGGACGGAACTGACGCCGTCCAAGCCACTGATCCCAGTCGTAACCGGGCTGCGGGATAGTTTCAGGATATTCCGTATTGGTCCACCCATGCCAGCGACGACCCTTATTCATCCACGCGTCAATGCGCTTGACATTCTTGATCAGACCGGCTTCGACCATCTGGCCGAACTGTATGGTTCCGTGACCGGAATGGCCCTGGTTACCAAGTTGAGTAACAACGCCGCATGTCTTTTCAAGTTTTTCAATCATCCGGCATTCGTATACATTCTGAGCCATCGGTTTTTCAACATAGACGTGCTTGCCAAGCAGCATCGAGTGCATAATCATCGGGAAATGAGAGTGGTCAGGCGTAGAAATGACAACCGCGTCGATCTTGTCATGCATTTCCTCCAACATCTGGCGATAGTCCCGGTAGCACGGAACATTCTCGTGACCATCTCTTTTTGAATCATACGAGGTAAACAAAACGTCGGCAAATGCAACAAACTCCACCTGGGAATCTTTAAAAGAGTTAAAAGAATTCAGGTTCTGCCCCCCACGGTTAAATACACCGATCTGGGCGACACGGATCTTAGTTCCTTCGGGAACCAGTCGGGGCTTATACAAGGGTGTAATTGTATCGGCGGCAAAAAGATCCGAACCTGCACCAAACATAATTGCCGGCGGGGTCCACAACATTGTCTTTAAAATATCTCTGCGAGACGGGCTAAATTTCTTCATTTTAAAATCCTCACTTCAAAAAAGTTTAGGGTTAATTATTTCAATTCTTTAATTTTTATATTCTTAAACGATACCGTATTGCCGTGGTCCTGCAGCAGGATATGTCCCTGGTCCCACTCGCCGAATCCTTTCCAGTTCTTGTACTTGCTCTCCTGAACCAGTTTGCGGAATTCGGGGGTCTTGCGGTCATACTCAAGCACCTTACGGCCATTGAACCAGTGTTCGACATGATTGCCTTTTGACAATACCATAGCATGGTTCCACTGTCCGACGGGCCTGGGATACTTAATACAGTTATCAGCTTCGATAAGGTCATAAAGACACGAGACGGCCCTGCTGCCTGGGTGGTTGCCTTTTTTGGCGTCCGGGTGACGAGCGTCGTCAAGGATCTGAAACTCCAGCCCAATAGAAGAACCAGGTCCCTTATTAAGTTCCGGATCGACGAAATACTTGATGCCGCTGTTGGCGCCAGGAGTAATTTTATAATCAAGTTCAAGTATAAAGTTGCTATACTTGTCCACAGTAACAATATCGCCGCCTGCTGCCGATTCTCTGCCGCCGGTTTCATAAACTGTTATAACGCCGTCTTTAACCGACCAGCCGCCTTTAGGGAAACCGTCAAGCTTTGCTCCGCGCCAACCGTCGGTCGTCTTTCCGTCGAACAGCAGTTTGTAGCCTCTCTCCCTGGAGAAAAGTTTGTTGTCGTTATCCTTAACCGGCAGGTCCATCGGTTTCGCGTAAGATGCGGCAGATTCGCTGATAATACGAATGTTACGCCAGCAAACCTCGATTCCTGGTGTACCTTTTTTTCCGATACTGTGAACCTGCAAGCCAATAAAACCGCTCCGCGTACGCGTGTCATAAAGATTCACGGCGGCAACGCCATTAACCCACGTCTTGATCGAATCACCGATAGCCTCGATGCGGTACTTGTTCCACTGGTTCTGCTTGAAGGCTTTTTGAGCGGCCGGATTGTCTTTCAGGTCATACAGCCAACCGCGGCGTCCCTCATCGAAAATACCGCCTGAATAGGCGCGAGCCGAAGGGTCGATCTCAACCTGG
Organism: Phycisphaerae bacterium; assembly: GCA_021736615.1. Next base: position 15,051 of record JAIPFN010000120.1, read on the forward strand.
TAACCGTGAACACGCCCGTCTTCATACTCAGGAAAACTGTTCGAGCGAATCTGGATACCGGAATTCAGCTTTGGGTCAACCTTAAATTCCAACTCAAGGATAAAATCAGAATAATATTGTTTTGTAGTCAAAAAACTGTTGGGGGTATTAGCAACGGTTTTTCCGACAATCGCCCCATCTTCGACTGTATACTTAGCCTTGCCCCCAAGCTGCTTCCATCCTTTAAGCGTCTTTCCATCAAAAAGTTCAACCCACGGTTCGGCAGCAAAAACCCCCGAAACACAAATAAGAAGAACTGCCAATAAAGCGAGACGACAAAAACCAACTGCTTTCATTACAAATCCCTTTCCCAAAAATTAGCGTAGAAAAACTTCTAAATATTCCGTACCCGATACATCTCAACCAGGCGTCTTTTCAATATAATATCAAAACTATCCTAATGAGTCAACAAAAGAAACAGGCACTTATGAACTAAAGACTGTCGCCGGGGACAAATTATTGCATACAAATGCTTCAAAAATTGACCTGAACCGATTTTTTATCACAAACCGGACTATATTAACTTCAATTGGCATTATCTGCATCAAGAGTATTGGCCAGAACAAATTCTACTATAGGCGCCGGGTCTTTAAGGCTATGGGGGTGATGGCCCACTCCGGGCTTAAGAATCAGCTTGATTTTACCGCCCAGTTTTTCGTACCGTTCCTTAAGAATGATCGAATTCTCATCAACCGGAACAGTCTTATCAGCTTCGCCGCACACATTAAGCAAAGCAATTCCCGCTTTGGCCAGCGGCTCCAGGTTATCGATAGGGTTCTTTTTATACTCAACTGCCTCTTCTTGCGTCAATCCGTAAGCCTTCAGGCACGCCTGCCACGCGCCCCGGGCACCGCTAGATTTACCCAGACCGCCCGGCCAACTCTTAAAATCACAAACAGGAGCATCGCCATAAATACATGTAACCTTCTCAGGGTTCGCCGCAGCCCAGTTATAAATGATCAGCCCGCCCCGACTCATCCCTTCAAGTGCCGGTTTCGCGGACAGATTATGCTCTTTGGTAAGGTAATCATAAAAAGCATCCCAGTGAGCAACCGCCGCCGGACAACCAAACAAATTCGCCACATCCATATACACCACGTGAAAACCTTTACCTAAAAGAGCAATGTCAGTCTGCGGCTCATGCCCGAAAAATCTCGCCCGCCAAATCCACGGCCTGCCATTAGCAACAGTCTTGGGCGTAATAACCCTGCAATTACGCCCGTCAACGGTAAAGTCGTATC
>JAIPFN010000121.1 GCA_021736615.1 Phycisphaerae bacterium
CCACACGAGCCTTAAATTCCTTACCAAAATGCCGTCTTTTTGCCATAACTCTAACCCCTACAAGAACTTAATGATGCTTTAATTATAGCACATCATACAACCTTATACCATGGTTTGATTTCTGGGGAGTATTATACTTATCCCATACTTGTCTCAACAAGTCAAGTCATTTTAAACAAAGAACTTGAAGGGGGTGAGCGAGATTAGTCAGGGGAAATGCGCTGCAAATACAAAAAACGGCAGACAACCCAAAGGCTGCTTGCTCGCCTGCGGCTCCGGCAGGCGACTGCGAAGCTACAATGAAGGGAACGGCTTTAAGGCCGGGGGCTGTCTATGGTGTATTTAAGTCCATCTCCAATTCTTCTTCTTCGCAATATCGTGTTATTGCGTTTATGAAGGTTTCTCCGTATTCTTTGCGTTTTTTCTGGCCGACACCGTGTACTTCCAGGAATTTATGGCCGGTCGATGGGCGTTTTCTGGCCATATCTCTTAGTGATGCGTCTCCGAATACCACGAATGCCGGTACCCCCTTGCTGTCTGCGATCATTTTGCGGATATCGCGAAGTTCCTCGAACAGTCCTGTGTCGACGCCTTCCCACGAGGCTTGTTCGGTTTTTGTTTTTGACATTTTGCGGGTTTCTTTCTTTTTGAGCGGTTCCAGCAGTCTTGGGCGAATATTACCCTTTATTACCTCCCAGCCGGCCGTCGTCATTGTCAAAACATTGAAGTCGCCGGTTTTTGCAAGATAACCCTGTCCGACAAGCTGCTCTACCCAGTCGCGGATGTTGCCTTTTGTAAAATCGCTCAGAATGCCGTATGTGCTAAGTTCGTCGTGATGGTTTTCCAGTATGCGTTTGTCCTTAGAGCCGAACAAAACCAGCGTGGTATAGTCGGCTCCGAATCTTTCTTCAAGGCGGATTACGCATGACAAAACTTTTTGGGCGGTAATCAGTGAGTCTTCCATGTACTCGCCCTCGCCCAGGCAGACGTCGCAGCCGCCGCAATTATCGGTTTCGAGCTTCTGGTCGAAATACGCCAGAATAGATTTGCGTCGGCAAACCCCGCTCGTGCAGAAACCGTAGATCGAGTTAAGTTTGTTTAAGGCGATCTGGCGGGCCTCGGGTTCCATTTCATTGGTGAAATATTTCCATGTTCCGTAATCTCTGCCCTTATGGAACAGGCAGCACTCCGCTTCCAGGCCGTCACGTCCGCCGCGTCCGCTTTCCTGCTGATAGTGTTCGATGGACTTTGGCATACCTGCGTGGATGACGAAGCGGACGTTGGATTTGTCGATTCCCATTCCGAACGCGACGGTAGCGACTATGATGTCGACCTTTTCACGGATAAAAGCGTCCTGATTGAGCTTCCTTGCCATGGCGTTCATGCCGGCGTGGTAGGGCAGTGACTTGTAGCCCTTTTTTGAAAGGGTCGAGTGCATTTCCTGAACGTCCTTGCGGCGGATGCAATAGATAATCCCCGATTCGTTTTTATGCCGTTTGAGAACCTGGCAGACCTGCTCATCGAGGTCGCCTGCCGGTTCAACTCTATATATAAGGTTGGGCCTGTCAAAAGAACCGACGAGAATTTTAGGGTTATCGAGATTTAGCTGCTTATGAATATCGTCCTGAACCTGCTTTGTCGCGGTCGCTGTAAAGGCGTGTATCGAAACGCCGGGGAGTTTTTTCTTCAGGCTCCCAAGCTCACGGTACTCGGGCCGAAAATCGTGGCCCCACATACTGATACAGTGGGCCTCGTCAATAGCTACCATCGCCAGGTTCTGATTTTTGAGATAGTTTATAAAGCCGTTCTGCATTAATCGCTCGGGCGAGACATAAAGAAGCTTTGCAGTTCCGTCCTCAATCGCGTTATGGACGTACTCTCTTTCAGGGCCGCTTATGCTGCTGTCGAGCCGCAAGGCGTTGATTCCGCATTGCTGCATAGAGTCGACCTGATCCTTCATCAGCGAGATTAATGGCGAAATCACTACTGTCAGGCCATCCATTGCGACCGCCGGGACCTGAAAGCATAACGATTTGCCGCCGCCGGTGGGGAGGACGACGATAGAATCCCGCTTGCTCATCGCGCTGACGATAGCATCTTCCTGAAAGGGACGAAATTCATCGTACCCCCAGTACTGCTTTAAGATTTTGTGAGCGTTTTCTAACATAGGAATCTCTGGGTGAATAGTTATTGCCGGTTTGAACGCACTTATCAGTATAGATATCAAAGGTTTTTTGTCAAGAGAAGAGTTTTAAAGCTAAATAATAAATCGTGTAACGTGATTTATGTTGTTGATTGTTGGATATTGTTTTTTGGGGCTCCGATTTAATTGCAGTAATGCGCTTTTAAAAGAATTTGAAAGACAATATTCGCAGTTTTTTTTGTTTACGTCCTGATAATAATTGGAAGGTCGCTGTAACTTTAAAATTAGTGAAAAATATTACTAACAGGGCGGCGATTTTTCTGGGACTAAAATATCGTAACTTGATTAATAACAGCGACTTAAAACTCACAGGCCGGACACGGTTTTTTCGGCTTATTTTGATACTAATATTTTTTCTTAAAATTTCAATATTTGGCGTGTAATTGACCGATACTACTCCTAGAATCCGGGATAACCGGATGAATGACTTAATGATAATGCAGCATTGTACGTTCCGGGAATTTGTTTGTATGAAAGACCAACACAGGACTATTAAAGTAATAAGTGCTCTCGTTGTATCGATGACTATCGGGGCCTTTGTCCTTATAGCATTGGATGATCAGCCGCTTGCAGACGGTCCTTTCTCACTTAAAAAACTTAGCGTCCTTGCACCGGTTCGCACAGACATCGCCAAAGGCGGAAAGACCACTGACTGGGATGGAGTCGAGGTCTATTATAATGACGATTCGGTATGTGATTTTGACAGACTCGTAAGCAACGGCAATAGCCAGCTTCACTTCGCGATAGGTAATGCCGGCTGCGGTAAAGAGGGCTTCATCGAAGTTACCAGCAAATGGAAAAGCCAGAAACCATGTTCGCTAGATCTCGAGCAGGGCCAAAAAATCATTCGTATCTGCATAATCAATGATGCCGGTCATTCCCAGCCTTCAAACCTACAGGTTTCCAGGGCTACCCAACTTGTCGAAAAGCTCAGCAGACTCCACCATATATCCCCGGCGAGGATAAGGTATCCTGTAAACTGGCAGATATAAGCCGTAAGCTTTACTCTTTGTAACATCTTTTCAAATAAAGACTTAAATCGCCTCGTCTCTTTTTTTCTCAAAATACGAATTTTTTCGTTGACATTACGAAGGAATTCGTATACTCTGTTCTGTGATTATGCCAGGTATTGCATGTTAAACGTTGCGTGGGGATTGGATTTCGCAGTAAAGGGCAGATTGGAGAATAAAGTGAAACGTATAGTTTTAAAAGTAAGTTTGGTTCTGGTGGTTGCGCATTTGTTGTTTGGTGCGGTATTGCTGATTATTGACGCGGTCCATGGTATAAACGACCAGGATTTCAGTTTTGCACTGATGCTGCTGTTTTACTATTTGAATTATTCTGGTGTTCTGCTGCTTAAGTATATGGGGGTGACTATTAATATTTTGCCTTTAATGCTGGCAGGTCTCATTCAGTGGTTTGTGATTGGTGCGTTTATTGGTTGTGTTGCCAGCCTGTTTTGCAGGAAAAAAGAAAGATTGTCATGATCTGGTGAGCAATTTCGCAGGGCAATTTTAAACCAATTTTTCAAATACAAATATTTTTGTCATTAGGAACCGTTTTTTCAGGGAGATTAATATGGCACGTCAAAAGGCAAGTAATCCGACGGACAGGGAGCTTGAGATTTTGAGGATTTTGTGGGATCACGGCCCAAGCAGTGTTCGGCGGGTCAACGAATTCGTTTGTCAGGAGTCCGACACCGGCTATACTACCACGCTTAAGTTTTTGCAGATCATGCTCGAAAAGGGGCTTGTGACCCGCGACACATCGCATCGCACACATATATATAGTGCCGCTGCCGAAGAGGCGAGCGTGCAAAAAAGCCTTGCCGCAGATCTTGTAGATAAGGCTTTTGGCGGGTCGGCCCAGAAACTGGTCATGCAGGCACTTCAGCAAAAGCAGGTTCCCCAGGCCGAACTTAAACGCATACAGAGAATGCTTGATGAGCTGGAAGGAGAAGAAAAATGATTTCACTTCAACAAATTTTAAGCAATCCAATTGTTCAGCGGATAGGTTTTGCGATAATGCACTCGTTATGGCAGTGTACGGCGATCGCCATTTTGCTTGCTGGTGTTTTGTTAGCTTTGCGGAATCGCCGGACGCAGGTCCGTCATAATGCCGCCGTCTCGGCTTTGCTGCTTATGGTGATCGCTTCAGTTGTTACGGTCTTTGTAGCAGGAGGCGGTCAAAAGGTTGCCCCTGTCGTTGCGGCAGATGGCTCGTTAGCCAGGATACCTGACGGATCCATTACTTCCGTCGAAATGCCGGTACTTGTTGGTGACGCGGTGCCTCCGGTTGTAGAGACTGTTCTTGCGCCGGTTGTTTTGACAAAGAATGCCCCTGCCGCGAACGCTGCCGGTATTGTCGATAAGATCGAAATCGCCGCCCCTTACCTGGCGATTGCGTGGGTTATTGGGGTTTTGATTCTTAGCGTTTGGCATCTTGGCGGCTGGGCACAACTCCGCAGGCTTCGAATTGTTATGGTTAAGCCCGTTGAAGATCATGTATCGCAAAAGCTTGCCCGGCTTGCAAGGTCGCTTGCCGTTACGCGCACGATTGAAATCGTTGAATCCGCCCTTGTTAGCGTGCCGACGGTTATCGGGGCGTTTAAGCCTGTGGTTCTTTTGCCGGCTAGTGCGCTGACAGGTTTGTCGGCAGACCAGCTTGAAATGATACTCGCCCATGAGCTTGCCCATATTAAACGCAATGATTATCTGATGAACCTGATCCAGACGGCCATTGACATACTACTGTTTTATCACCCGGCTGCGTGGTATGTTTCCAGAAAGATCAGGGCAGAGCGTGAGAACTGCTGCGACGATATCGCCGTCAAGATCACCGGCGACAGCCTTAAATATGCCAGGGCACTTACAACTTTGGAAGAGATTAAAGCGACCAACCGGCGATTAGCAGTCGCTGCGACCGGCGGAAACTTCTTCGATCGGATTGCCCGCCTCGTCGGCAAAGAGGATACCCGCAAAACCAAACCGGCCTGGCAGACTGCGGCAATAACAATGCTGGTTATCTTTGCCGCAGTTGTCCCCCTGTGCTTTGCAATGAGTGCGAAGAGCAGTCTACCTTTAAATTCAGAATCTGTACTCGATAACCAGAGATACTTGCCGCTTGTCTGTGGTGATGGCGAATTAATACTGGCCGGTAAAAAAATCAATAGCCTAGAAGATTTATATTTTGCACTAGCCGAAATCAAGGAGCGTCCGGAGAAAACCCTACAGGTAACTTTGTCCGATCCCGGGATGAAAGCTGATGATGTCGAGAGAACTAAAATTGTTCTTATGACATGGGCAAGGGTTTTGAAGTTTAAGGAAGTGGTTTTTACTGGCGATCCAACATTCAAAGTTTCGTTGTCGTCGGATAATTCTAAAGACCCGGCCAATCAGGTTCGGCATTATGTTCGGCTTGTTGGCAGCGACAAAGATGGACTTGTATTTGAAGGTAAGCGTTATGAAGTACTCAGCGAGCTTGACGAGCCTTTGTCAAAGCTGGCGAATAAATCCAGTACCGTGCTTGAATGGGCATTTGCTCCGGGTGAAATGCCGAAAGAAAAGAACTCTATGGTTGGGTTGGGCATTGCAATTTTCATTACTGACATGGAACGGATGGTTGCCAAACACGATCTTGCCGGATTGTGTTATGCCGGTCAGCTTCCGGTTGGGTCAAAAGGAGCGACTTTTTCGGCTGGGGTGACTCGCAGTTTCGCGATGGATAAAAAAATAAACCTGGATATGCAAAGCGGCCCAATAGAACTGCAATCTATCAAATTTACGAAAGATGCAAAACGCAAAGGCTCAGCGTACAAAGCTTTGATCGACGCAAATGTGATATCATGGCCGAAAACGAAATTGGAGATACGAATTGAACTGCGAACCGGCAATCCGGAAGAAAACGCGGTCATCTATAAAACATTTGAAAATTCCGGTACAATCAAAGGGGCTCCAATAGAACGCGGCCAGGTGATAGAGGTACCATTTTTCGAGGGTATAGATAACGATGTCATAGAAGATGTCAAGCACGTCGAGGTCCGTGTAAGAGAAATAACAAGCCCTTCAAACCCAAAGTTACTACAGGAATTGATCGATGATGCAAAACCGGAATCTACCCTTATTGTGCCCAGGGGCACTTACACCGATCCAGTCAAGATCACAAAGCCGCTGACGCTTAAAGCAGAAGCTAATGGTGAATGCATCATTGAAGTAACCGCCAATGAGCCTGCGATATTTATCGATACCGCAAGCAAAGGTGACGTTACTGTAGAAGGTCTTACAATTAAGTGGAAACTCGCCAGCAGTGACCGTATTGACTATGCCTCTGCCGTTGCCGTTAAGGATTGCAAGGCCACGATAAAGGATTGCGTGTTCGCACCACTCGGTAATTTCCGCCAGTCGCCCACCGCTGCCCGGGCCTACGGTTTTTCAAAGATGTATCTGGATAACTGCAAGTTTGACGGATTTGATTATACGGTTTGCTTTAGCGAAGCTACCGAAGGTGCGATGACCAATTGCGCAATCACCAAGTGCAAGAGCCAGGGGATAATACTTTACTCCGGTGCCTCCGCCGACGTGATCGGAAACTATATCGCTAACTCCGGCAAACACGCGGTAAGAAGTACCGGCGGCAAACTCAACATGCTCGATAATCTTATCGTCAATAATGCAAACCGCGGCGTCTATCTCGGCAACAGAACCGGCAGCGGCAGAATCGCCAATAATGTATTGATCGGCAACGGTGTAGGCATAAGCGGATTCGCCAGTGCCAATGTGATTGTCGAAAACAATGTCATTCTTAAATCACAATACGCCGCGATAGCGATGCGGGGTTCATGCAAGCTGAAAATAAAAGACAACATCATACAAGACAATCCAACAGGCGTAATAGTCTACTCCGACAATGGCGAAAACAATAATAAGCTTCTGCAAAACACATTCTACAACAACAAAGATAACGCCAAAGACATCAAAGCCCCGGCAAACACGATCACAACCGACCCGCTGTTTAAAGATGTCGAAAACGGCGACTTCTCATTAAAACCCGGCAAGGCACAGCAAAACAAACAAGGCTTGACGGATCACTCCAAGATAGGTAAGCTTTGGCAGTTGTATAAGGATATTAAATGAACTGCCAAAAATGAATGAAGTAATCACAATTGAGGCTTTCGGGGACAACTATTTTTATTTGTTTCTCTATGACGAAACAAATGCCGTAGCGATTGACTGCGGTGATTGTCGTGGTATTGTCAAAACCGTTCAATCCCGCGGGCTTCGGCTTGACTCGGTTCTAATAACACATCATCATTACGATCATTCATCGGCGGCTAAAAAACTCAAAAAGAAAACCGGCTGTACGATAATAAGCCCCGATGAAATAAGAATTCCGCATACGGACCGGTTTGTTACCGGCGGAGATGTACTGGATTTCGGCAGCGAAAAAATCAGGGTCATCGCCACGCCCGGCCACACCTCATCATCAGTCTGCTACTATGTCGAGCCATCCGATGCCAATGCCGCCGGGATGCTCTTCACCGGCGATACAATGTTCATAGGCGGCTGCGGGCGGATATTTGAATGCGACGCAAAAACCATGTGGCAATCCTTGTCCACCCTTGCCGATCTGCCGGACAATACGCTCGTTTACCCCGGCCATGACTATACCGAGGAAAACTACCGGTTCGCACTAACGATTGATCCCCAAACCCTGCCCCCTGCAATGCCGTCGACTATTGCCTGCGAAAAAAAATCGAACATCTTCCTGCGGTCAGACGAACCAGAAATTAAGAAAGCTATAGGAATGCCGCAAGACCAGGCCGATACAATATTCGCAGAGCTAAGGGCAAAAAAAGATAAATTTTGATCACGCGTTTTCATGTTATTGGGAGTTAGTTAATTGAGTATTGTTTTTTCAGCTAAATCGCGACTTTGGCTTGTAGTTGTACCTCTCATGATGATCGCTGCTTTTGTGTTTTTTTTACTTATGCTTCTATTGCCGGTGGAATTATTTGTTGGAGTCGAATCTGCCACCGGCCCGGTTGACCATTCAGTTTATGTCTGGCAGCGGTACTGGAACGAGCCAGTGCAAACAGCCGTCAGAAATGCGGCCAACGAGGTTAGCGGGTTTGTGATTCTTGGCGGCGAGATTTCCTGGGACGCCGGCGAGATGAAGTTTATTTCGGCCGATGCGGATTACCGCCTCCTTGCCGAACTGCAAAAGCCGGTTGGAATTGCCCTGCGGATCGGCCCGTATCCCGATAAATTTACTCCCGGCGGCAAGACAGTTACGCATATCGCTGATATTTCCCGTTCACTGGTTGACAAGGCCGCTGCGAGCGGGTTGGCGATTTCCGAGTTTCAGCTTGACTTTGATTGTCCCGAGTCCAAACTGAATTCGTACCGTCACCTTCTAAAAGGTTTACTCAGCAGCATTGGCGATGTGCCCCTGACAATAACCGCACTTCCCAGCTGGCTTAAGCACAGATCATTCACGCGTCTTGCTAAACTGACCGACGGATACGTTCTGCAGATCCATTCGCTTGAAAGGCCCAAATCGATTGACGAGCCAATGGTTCTCTGTGATCCGAAGGCGTCGCTTAAATGGGTCGAAAAGGCCGGTCGAATCGGCGTCAATTTCCGGGTCGCGTTGCCGACGTATGGGTATTACGTAGCGTTCGCCGTAGATGGTAAGTTTATGGGGCTTGTCGCCGAAGGGCAAAGTCGCAATTGGGATAGCGAGACGCTGCTTGTCAAAGTAAGTTCCGACCCTGTAGAGATGGCCGCTCTTGTGGCGGCATGGACGCAGCAGCGACCGGCTTGCATGGAAGGTGTAATATGGTATCGCCTGCCGGTCGAAAGCGATGAATTGAACTGGACCTCTGTAACGCTTTCGACGATCATCGCCGGTAAGATCCCGGTTAATTTGCTGCGAGTCGAGATTGACTATCCGAGTAAGGGCCTTGCAGAGATCATGCTTGTCAACGATGGACATACCGATCAACGCTCCGATCTGCCGATAAATGTTGAGTGTCCGCAGAAGAAAATAATTGCCTGCGATGGTATGCGCGGCTATAGTATAGTTAATAGAACTGCCGCGGGTTTTGTATTGGAACATGATTCAAGCAAGGAGTTTTCCACCATCAGACCGGGGCAGCGTTTAAAAACAGGATGGATCCGATTAGAGCATGAAATGGAGATCAAAGCTTATGTTGACCAGCGTTAAAATTACGGTATTTGGGGCGGTATATTTTGGATTGGTTTTGGGCGGGAGTGTTTTTGCATGCGGGCCGGATTTCCCGAATCGTCTGCTGATAGGCGGTGATAACGTTGTGTTCAAAGCACCCGAGACGAACTTTTATAAGGAGATCACATCGATAAAGCCACCCTACGAGCCGGTATTCAAAGCTGTTAACAGAGGAAGGGTCCAATATGCCGTATTTAATGTCAATGCTGATGTCGCCGATCTTGCTGACGCTCTTGCCGGCACTGGATTAAGCGAAAAAAGCCGCCAGGTGGTAGTCGATCAATATCGCAGTGCACGGGAAAAATTGCTGCAGTTTCAAAATGCCCGCACGGAATGGCAGTTTTTCAGGGACGCAAAAACAAAACCGCCAAAGCCCCTTGCCGAGCCGAAATTTGTTGTGCCAGTTTTGCCAAAAGAGGTTCCGGCCGAGTTTGCAGATTATTACAGCGGGGCGGCTTACTATCATATGTCTCAAAACAACAAGGCCCAAGAGGCCTGGAGCAGGTTATTACGGCGGCCAAAGAAGGATCGTCATTACCGGTCGACGTGGGCAACATTTATGCTTGGCAGAATGATGCATGACAAGCCCAGATCGGCGATAAAATATTACAAAGCTGTTAGGCAGCTTGCAGGTGACGGTTTTGCTGACAGTATCGGGTTAGCGGCGGCAAGTTATGGGTGGCAGGGACGGATGCTGCTGGATATGAAACGCTATGACGAGGCGGTCGAGCTTTACCTGGTGCAGAAGGCCACCGGCGACAAAACTGCATTGATGTCGCTAAGTTTTGCTGCACGAGATTGTTTTGCGAATCCGGATGCATCGGTTTATGCGAAAATGGCTGACAATAAGATAGCCCGGCAGGTTATGACTGCGTATGTGATAACCCGGCGGTTTAACAAGGCTGATACGCTTAGATGGCTTGATGCAGTCCGGAAGGCGAATGTTTTGAATTTTGAGGAAACGGACCGTTTGGCACTTGCCGCTTATCAGGCAGGTGAGATAGACCTTGCGATAAGGTGGCTCGATACCGGCAGGGAGGATACCAATCTTGGAAAGTGGCTCAGAGCGAAACTGCTTTTGTACGACGGTAAGGTTGAGCAGGCGGCAAAACTGCTTGCCGGTATCGTTCCGGAATTTCCAGCAGCCTCTATACCCATAGTCGATGACTACCAAAAACAGTTTATCGACAGGCGTGTTCGCGGAGAGTTGGGCGTGCTTTACCTTGCGCGAAGGCAGTATGTCGAATCGCTTGATGTTCTGATCGCCGGTGGTTACTGGGAAGACGCCGCCTATGTCGCAGAAAGAGTTCTAACGCCTCAGGAGTTGATCGAATATGTCGACCTCAAATGGCCGCCCGTTAAAGGGCAGATAGATGAAAGAATACTACAGCCATGGAAGTACGGCGATCCTGACTGGTTCAGTGTGCGGATAAGGTATCTTCTGGCAAGGCGGCTTAGCCGGCTCGGAATGTTCGACAAGGCGAATGAGTATTACCCGCCAAAATGGCAAAAGCGTCTTGATATTTATTTGCTCGCTCTCTCAGACGGTGAAGATAACGGTAAATCCAGGACTCTTAGGGCATCAAAATTATGGAAAGCAGCCTGCATTACCCGTTACGAGGGGATGGAACTTTTCGGGACAGAAGTCGCCCCGGACTGGTATTACTATGGCGGGCATTTTGACCGCGAACCCCTGCATTATTTCAGAGGATCTGATGAGTACGCCAGGCTTACATATCCGAAAAGGAAACGGAATTTGTCGGGTCAGTTTGAAAATTCAAAGGTTGTTCCCGTTAGTAAAGATGAGCAGAAAAAGATTCAGATGCATACGATCACGCCCGAATTGCGTTTTCATTATCGCTACAAGGCGGTTGATCTGGCGTGGCGGGCTTCTAAGCTTATGGATGATCAGTCGGACGAAACGGCAAGGGTGCTTTGCATTGCCGGGTCATGGATGGTAGGACGCGATCAGGAGGCCGCCGACAGATTCTACAAGTCGATGGTTAGAAGGTGCGGCACTACCGAACTTGGCAAAGAGGCCGATAAGCTCAGATGGTTTCCAAAAATCGAAATAGACAAGGATAAACTGCTGGAATAGGATCAGTTGTCAGTCTTGCTGCTTTGGTGTTTGCTGTTGTTCCTTGTGCCAGTCTTGTGCCTGAAGGTAGTATTTCTTGAGAGAGTTTATCATTCCTGTAACTGTGTAATTTTCGCGGAGGAATTGTTGTCCGTTTCTTGCGATCTGCTGGGCGAATTCTTTATTGTCGAGCAGGTTCTGGAGGCATGAATAAACGCTCAGTTCGTCATGCGGATCAAAAAAGACTGTAGTTTCTCCATCTACCAGGAGATATTCGCTGCCGTTGCGGCAGGATGCGACCGCAAGGCCGACGCCCATTGCTTCCAGCAGCGGTGAATTAAATTCCGCTCGTGAGTGCGGCTGGATGAAAATGTCCGCCCCCGAAAAGACCGATCGAAGCGGTTCTATTTCCCCGACGACGGTAACGACCTGGGTAAGCCCGAGTTTGTGGATCATCCGATGTATTTCACGCTCGGCGCTGCCCTTGCCGATAATAGCCAGAAAGAACTCATACCCGTCAATCACTAAATGCCTTACAGCATTTAAAAGTCCCTTAAAATCGTTGGCATTTGTTAATGGCTGCGCTATCACCATGCTTCGAATCGGTACATTCGCCGAAAAGCACGCGCAATCATCCTCGACAAAGGTGCCGATATTAAACTGCTGGATTCTTCCATTAAATTTTTTGAATGACCTTTCCAGGTCCGCCGCGATCGGTCTGGAAAGTGCCAGCAGCGATGCGCAGTTAGGAGAATTGGCAATCGCCGACAACTTCCTGTGGGTCGACCTGTTATATGTCAGCAGGAACGGGATATTAAGAGTTTCAGCGAGGTATCTCGTCAGTTTTGTCTTACTTGAACTGAAACAGTGCAAAACCGTGGGTTTGAATTTTGTGAGCTTTTCAAGTACTGATTGTCTGTTCTGGTTCCGGAAAAGAGGGATCCTTAGTAATGGGTGGTATATCAGCTCCACAGATGGGCAAAGTACCGATCCGGCTCCGGCGTCCGGTGGGCAGATAAGGGCCGACTGAATGGATTCGTCTGCCAGACCGACAAAAAGGTGCTGCAAACACGCCTGATAATCCTTTAATTCCGGCTTGTCGATTATTAAAACAGGCCTGAAAGGAATTTCCATATCTTTAGATTTTGTTTGGGTATCTGTCATATATAAATATTTGTCAAATAGCCTCGCCCGTAAGGGCGAAACCTAAATCCATAATTATCCAATTGGCCAATAGGTCAGTTTGAATTAGGTATTTCGGCTTTTAACGGTACTAACATTTCGCTGTTAGCAAAAAATAGCCAATTCCTTAGCATTTTAGCAAAAAACTAAAGGAAATTTTACGTTAAAATCTTGTCTCAAGCATGGTTGTGAGCTTTTCTAATTCGTCTGGTTTGATGTGATAAGAGTGTTGATCGTCCGGAAAGGAGAGAGATTGGATGTCTTTTATGTAGTCCTTTACGGCATCAATAATAGGGGTGTCTAATTCGGCATATTTCTTTGAAAATTTCGGAAGATGTCCCTGTGACGTGCCGATTATGTCAGAGATCAGCAGTATTTGCCCATCGCAGTCAGCACCGCTGCCGCAGCCTATGACGGGCACATTTACGCGCTCTGTTATGATCGCTGCCACGCTGCTGGCCGTCCCTTCCAGCAGGATGCTTGTAGCCCCTGCCTGAACCATTCTGTCGGCCAGAAGTATAAGCTCGTATGCATCCGTTGCCGAGGTGCCTTCGGCCTTGAGACTGCCTGTCTTTGCAATGGTCTGGGGGCGCAGGCCGATGTGGGCCATAACCGGTATATTAGCATCGTTAAGTGCTTTGATAGTAGGGAGTTGCGCGGCAGAGGCTTCTACTTTTATTATGTCGGCACAGGCTTCAACTATGAATCGTCCGGCGTTTTTGATCGCCTCTTCTTTGCTTACCTGGTACGACAGGAACGGCATGTCGGCGACCAGGCATACGTCCGGTGCTCCTCTGCGGACTGCCGCTGTGATTGTTACCATAAAGTCCATTGTCGCAGGTAGTGTCGAATTGTGTCCGAGCATGATCTGGGCAGCCGAATCTCCGACCAGGATCATCTCTGTTCCGGCCTGTGCGACAAGGACGGCGGTGGTGTAGTCATAGCAGCTTATCGCAGAGAATTTGGTCCCGGCGGCCTTGAGATTCAGGAGGTCGGTTGTGGTTAATTTTTTTGTCATAATTAACACCTGATTTTTAAAAAAATAATATTATCCGAACATGCTTATATTATTAGCGTATAGCTCTTCAGTTGGCAAGGCGAAAATTATTTTAGTTATAAGACTGGACTTTTATTAAATTTGTGTAATAATTTCACTATCAGTCATTTTTAACTAAAGTTGTAAGCGGTTTTGAACGATAACTAAATAGACATTATATTTCGGAAGAAATTTATATAAACTTTTCATCACCCTCCTCCGAAGCCAGGTTCTGCGTTATGTTGGAATCTGGCTTTTTTTTTATTAATTTCGGCAGTACTTTTACTGATTTATTTGAAAATAAGGGGGGATTTTATGCTTTTGTTTGCAGGCAGGTCATGTAAGTACTGTGTTTGCAGATACTTATGAATGGAAAGCGGCTTGCTTTATTTTTTTCATAAAATACCGCTTGATGATTGACATTTGCCATTTAAATGTGTATTGTATCCGTCTTCGGGCGATTAGCTCAGTCGGCTAGAGCACCTGCCTTACAAGCAGGGGGTCACTGGTTCAAGTCCAGTATCGCCCATTTGATAAGTCCTTGTAACACAACAAGTTACAAGGGCTTATTTTTTTGCCTAGACAGAATTTTTATGGCGTATAACTTTTTTTATAACTCTTACGAGTGTTAATGAACATTTGAGTTATGAAAGGAATACGTTATGAAGAACAAAAAGAACACAACCCAAAAAAATTCTGCTAAACGAATTATTAGCGCCAGCGGTTTACCTGGTACCATATATCTGAACAAAAACCGCTATTGGTGGAAGGTTCTGCTTCCTGGTGAAGAAAAGGCTAAAGCCCGTCCATTAAAGTCTGCTGGTTCAAGGTTTGCGACTACTGATTGCAATGTTGCCGTGGAGGTGGCAAGAATGCTCTGGGAGCAGGCGATATTTGCCACTGAATGTCAACAAACCTCCGATATTAGAACAATAGCCGGTCTTGTTCAGGCTTACCTGACCTATGCCCGCGGTTACTATCTTGACAGTGAAGGAGGTTCTACAGGAGAACCTCAGCATATGAAGTATGCTACAAGACCGCTAATAGAACTTTTCGGCCCCCTGGAATTAGATTTATTTGGCCCTTTGAAGCTCAAACAAGTCCGTGAGCGCATGATCGACCTGGGCTGGTCACGTAAAGTGATCAATAAACGGATCTCCCAGATCAAGCGGTTATTTAAATGGGCTGTCTCTGAGCAGGTTGTTTCGCCAGTTCTTCTGCAGGGGCTTGAGTCAGTAGCGGGATTAAGACGCGGAAGAACCAGGGCGAAGGAAATGCCGAGAGTATTGCCTGCGGATGAAAGAGATATTCGTGCGGTATTGCCGTTAATGCCAAAGGTTGTCGCAGATATGATACAAATTCAGCTCCATACCGGCATGCGGCCTTGCGAGTTGACTATCATGCGACCGTGTGATATCGATCAGAGTGGTCCAGTCTGGCATTACAGGCCTTACAGGCACAAAATGCAGCACCTTGAAGATGCCAACATAAAGAGGATTATATCAATCGGCCCGAAAGCACAAGAAATAATCAGACCCTATTTGCTTCGGCCAGCAGATAAGTATTGTTTTTCTCCGGCTGAATCAGAGGCGAAGAGAAGGGCAGTCGTTTCAGCTAACAGAACGGTCCCTCTTACCTACGGAAACAGGCCCGGGACAAACAAAAAGGAAGAACCTAAGCGAACTGCTGGAGATCGTTATGACACACGCAGCTATGGCAAGGCGGTAAGACGAGCGATTGCTAAGGCTAACAGGCAACTTAAACAAGAAGCTTTGAATGATGGCAACGAGCATCAAGAAATCAAGTGGACTCTTTACCAGCTAAGGCACACTGCTGCTACCAAAGTCAGAAAAGAATTCGGTTACGAGTCAGCAGGGGCCGCTCTGGGGCATACCAATATGAGTGCTACTGCAATTTATGCTGAGAGGAATCAGGGGCTGGCGGATGAGGCGGCTTTAAAATTTGGATGATTGATAATTGTGAAGGTAGGGGGCAGGTTATTTCCTGCCCTTTACCTCCGCCTTGATCTCATCAACACCCTTGATAATATATTCAATCTTCGTCTCCATCCGGACGATTGCTTTGTCTGATTCTGTAGCCTGGGAAGTCACAGTTTTCACTCGATCCGTAAGCGCATCGATACTGGCAGAGTTTGCGACAATCTTCGCATTCTGATTCGCCCAGGTAATACCCCAACCGATAAGAATACCGGCCAAAGCAAGTAATGTAAGTAATGCTTTCGGCTTCATCTTTTCCCCTTTCTAAATATCCCTGTATTCAACCAGCACCGTTTCAATATCCATCTCCAGATTATCTATCAGTTTGGCAATCTCCG
>JAIPFN010000122.1 GCA_021736615.1 Phycisphaerae bacterium
CAGCATGCTGTTTGCAGAGGAAGACTACGCAATCGCTTACAAAGCCGGCTGGACGTACTTCAGTTATCCGGACAGTCCGAAAGAAGGTTCAGCGGTAATGAACGGTTCCGACGGTCACGCCCAGGAAATATTCGCAGGGTTCGCCATGCCTAAGATCACCGGCATTAAAGGACTGGTACCGAGCTATGCAATGTTTGCGTACTACCCGTCAGAAAGCAAAGCTTTCAATAAAAATAATGGCGGATGGGCTCATGTCTTCGCACTTAACTATGACATGGAAATTCCAAGCCTGCTCGAAAGCAGCACCACCCAGACACTGCACCTCGGTGTTCATACTGTCTACAATGACAGTGTTGGACCTGCTGGTAAAACTGCAGACCATGACTGGTCACACGGTGTTGCCAGCGCGTCACTGGACTTCCCAATCGCTGAGAACCTGACATTTACACCCGGCTTCAACTACCAGTCTTCATGGGATGACTCGATCAACACTTCAGACGAGTACTGGACTAGCCTTAGCCTTACTTACAAATTCTAAGAGTGAAGAGTGAAGAGTGAAGAGTGAAGAGTGAAGTGTGAAGAGTGAAGTGTGAAGTGTTATCCAAGCCCTCGGTTATCCGGGGGCTTTTTTTGTGTCCGCATACAATACACCTGATAATCCCGGTGGTTTAGCCTTTTTCTTCTTGCAATTGTTTTTCTTCGGATTTATTATCAAACTGGTGCAACGGTGTATTTAGTCTGCCGCTGCCGATATTAACAATTTTATCAGGAGAAGTTACCATGGAAAAGGATTATAAGGTTTTCTCGTTTGCAGCGGGTTACTGCTATTCATATTTTATCACCGGCGGTGATGAGGTCCTGGTCGTTGACCCGCATATTACGCTTGTAGACGAATACGACAAAACGCTTAGGAAACAGGGACTGACGCTGGTCGGCATTTTCGACACGCATACCCATGCCGACCATATTTCCTCGGCGGCGATCCTTAAGGACAAGTACAATGTTCCAGTTTATATGAGCGAAAAGGCGGTTTCTTCGGTCGCAACGGACAAAGTCACCGATGGCAGTGTCATCAAAATCGGACAAACCGAAGTAAAAGCGATTTACACACCCGGTCATACAGACGACTCTGTAAGCCTGATAACACCGCAGGGTGATCTGTTTACCGGCGATGTTCTGCTGATAAACAGTGTCGGCAGGACGGACTTTCAGAACGGTTCGCCGGAGGACATGTTCGAGTCACTCGCAAAGCTTGGCGCCCTGCCGGAAAACACGACCCTGCGGCCTGCACACGACTATAAGGGAAATAAAACCTCGACTGTCGCAGAGCAAAAAACCGCGAACCCCTTCGTCGCCGAAACAGACAAAGGCAAATTTTGTGAAAACGCGCGATCAAAAAAACTTGCAAAACCAACCAACATTGAAGTCATTGTCGCGGCAAACCAGAAAGGATCGGCGACGGGACTTACAATAGTATCGCCAAAAACAGCAGGCGAGAAAATCAGCGATGAAAATACGATCCTGCTCGACGTAAGAACCGACCAGGAGCTAAACGAGATATCGCTTAAATCAACAAACTTTAAGCACGTACCTCTGCAATCGCTCGGCGGGGCCATGGGATCTTTACCCGCCGATGCCACATATTATATCTTATGCCGGTACGGCAATCGGGCGACGATAGCGGCAAAACAGCTTATGCAAAACGGATTTGGTAATGTTAATATCATCGAAGGCGGGATAATAGCATGGGAAAAAGCCGGCCTCCCCGTGACCAAGACCGAAGGGCCGATCTCGATAGAACGGCAGGTCAGGATCATCGCCGGAAGCCTGGTCATTACTGGCGTCTTGCTTAGCCTGCTGAATACCTGGTTTTTGTTGATCTCGGCATTTGTCGCCTGCGGCCTTATTTTCGCCGGGATAACTAATAGCTGCATGATGGGCACTATGCTGATGAAACTGCCGTATAATAAAGCAAAAACAACACCATCAGCGACGGGCGGCGGATGCTCACTTGACGGAGACAGCGGAAATGGCGGATGCTCAATGGACAGCAACGATACCGGCGGCGGATGTGCGATGTGATGCCGCTGAAATGCATATTTTTATGTAAATATGGAATCTGATTCTGAATTTGCATATGTTTAGGGGCTTGACATAATTAATATTTGACAAAATTGGCCAGTTTGGACGATAGAGCTATTTATGTGGGGTTTTCGATTTAAACCATAAATTTTACAAATATCAATACTTGAAAGGATTTATTGATGGCACAAACAACAAAAGGATTTGTTAAATACAGCGTTATCATTATTATTATGGCGGTAATTCTGGGCGGATGCAAGAAAGACGGCAAGGATGACGATACCACGAAGCCTCCGACAACTGATAACTCCCAGACCAAATCTGAAGTTAAACCTACGCCCCTGCCGATCGACAAAAGCGAAGCAATGGAAAAATTTAATGCGGCAACAGCTAATATGAATATGGAAGTTATCAAGATCGCCAGAACAGCCAAAGGGTGGGATTCGGCACTGGCAGGTTATAACGGCAAGGATGCGCCGAATATGAATTTGAAAGACCTCGACGGCAATCCGATTAGCATATCGTCGCTTAAGGGCAAGAAAGCCGTGATCGTCAAATGGACGACTATGTACGAACCTTCCAAGCAAATGGTTAAAACACTCGCAGAACTGCAAAAACAGGTCGGGGCCGAGAACCTGGCAGTCATCGCGTTCTCTACAGATGAC
Organism: Phycisphaerae bacterium; assembly: GCA_021736615.1. Next base: position 2,748 of record JAIPFN010000122.1, read on the forward strand.
CCGGCAATCCTTAAACCCGTCGTCGAGTCTATGGATATTCCCTTCCCGGTCGCCGGCAGACAGGGACGTATGATCGACCCGTACAGAACGATCAGGGATACGCCGGTATGCTTTTTTATCGACAAAGAGGGAAGGATTCAGCTTATAACCGTCAAAGTCATCCCTCCGGGCGACTTGAATTCCCTGGTTGAAGCTTTGTAAGGACTGTTAAAACGGGGGTTTTTGTGAATTATAGGGGTTTTTGCCGCTAAAACTGTAAAAATCTCGGAAAAATACAATTTTTGCTGGACACAGGCCCGGCCTGACTGTATCATATGGGGCTTATAAGAATTAGCGGTTGAAATACATATAATACGAGGTTAAGAACATGGCTCATAAAAAAGGACAGGGTTCCTCAAGGAACGGCAGAGACAGTAATCCGCAGTATCGCGGTGTAAAACTATACGGTGGTCAGATCGCCAAAGCCGGCGCTATCATTATCCGCCAGTGCGGAACTATATGGCATCCGGGTTTTAATGTAGGCATGGGCAAAGACTACACACTTTTTGCAAAAGAAGAAGGCAAAGTTCTCTTCAAAGGCAAAAAAGTACATATCGTTGCCAGCTAACGCAGCAAATATAAATATCAAAAAAGGCCGGAATTAAACAACCGGCCTTTTTTTAATGCGCTATAAAATTCATATTGCAAGATCACATCTGACTGATCACGTCGATCGCCAGTCCTATTGCTCCGCAGATTCCGGATTTTGTTCCGAGGCCGGGGCTTACTATGTAATTTTCGATGTCGTCTGTTATCGCCGGTACGTTTACGTATCCGTTTAGTTTCTGTTGCACTTTTTCTCTTACCATTTTATAAAGCAAATCTTTGTGCATCAAGCCACCGCCGATGATCACCTTTTCCGGCGATACGGTCAGCACGTAATTCATGATGCCCTGGGCGAGGTAGTCTGCTTCGATCTCCCATGCCGGGTGGTCGTCGCCAAGCTCGGAAGCATGAACGCCCCACCGCAAATCGACCGCCTTGCCGGACGCAAGACCTTCCAGACAACTGTCATGGTATGGACACGCACACTCGAAGGGGTCTTTGGTTTTGTCCTGCCGCATGATGACATGGCCCATCTCCGGGTGCATCAGTCCGTGCAGGGGTTTGCCGTTTACGCACAGCCCGCCGCCGATACCGGTTCCGACAGTCAGATACAATACAACGCTAAGGCCTTTTCCGGCTCCCCAGAGATACTCTCCGTATGCGGCGGCGTTGACGTCGGTATCAAAACCAACAGGGACACCGAAGCGGCTGTTTAGAAAACCAACGACATCTGTATTTTGCCAGCCGGGCTTAGGGGTACAAGTAATATATCCGTATTTGTCGCTTGCCTTGTTCATATCGACAGGCCCGAAACAGGCCACACCGATAGAGTCGATCTTGTCGCCATTTCTTTGCTGGTACCCCTCGAAATATTCGCAAACAGCTTCCATCGTCTCTGCCGGGGTAGTAGTAGGAAATGTAGCGGTATCCAGAATATCATCAGGTCCGCTCGCAACTGCACAAACAAATTTAGTACCGCCGGCTTCTATAGCACCATACAACGTCATCTTTAACCTCAAAAAAATATTAACAATCAATTACAAATTTACTTAAAATCTTCAGGAGAGAACTGTGTTTTGAATTTTGTTCCGCCCAGTCTTAGTGCTGCCAGGTCCGCTTCGCTTACTCTGCCGTGTATGAACTGCTGGACGGCGTCATGCGGATGGTTTCGGATGTAGTCGGCGTCGCCTTCTGCGATGATCTTGCCCTCGTGGAGCATTATGATACGGTCGGCGATCTTGTAGGCACTTTTCATGTCGTGTGTTACGACGACACTTGTGACCTTAAGTTCGCGCTGGAGTTTTAGGATAAGCTCGTTGATTATGTCCGAGCGTATCGGGTCAAGACCGGTGGTCGGTTCGTCATAAAGAATAACATGCGGGTTGAGCGCGATGGCACGTGCAAGCGCGACCCTCTTTCGCTGTCCGCCGGAAAGCGAGGCGGGGAAATGATTCTGAAAGCCTTCCATCCCGACCATCGCCAGTTTTGTCTTTACCAGTTCGTCGATGGCCTTCCAGTCCTTAATCTTCTGGTGCTGGCGGATAGGGAAGATGATATTTTCGAAAACGTCGAGGCTGTCAAACAGCGCTCCCATCTGAAAGAGAAAGCCAAACTGAACACGGATATGGGCAAGATCTTTTTCGCTAAGCTCGTCGATACGCTGCGACCTGAAATATATCTCGCCGCTGGTGGGCCTGTTCAAGGCGATCATATGCTTCATAAGTACCGTCTTGCCGCAGCCGCTTGGCCCGATTATAACGGTAGTCTTGCCCTCTTCGACCGCCATCGAGATCCCCTTAAGGACGCGATGCTTGCCGAAGCTCTTAAACAGGTTCTTAACAACGATTACCCCGTCGTCAGGTGATATTTCTTTTTCCACGGAATATTTCCTTTACAGCAGTGACGGCATGGTCCAGAAAGTTGCGTAAATAGCCTTGGTGATCAGAGCAAAGATGAAATTAAGTACAAGTATCGAAATAAAGCTTCCCACGAAAGCCTCGGTACACGCTTCGCCAACGCCCTGTGCACCTTCCCGGCAATTGAAACCCTTATAGCAACTGATAAGAGCGATAACGACTCCGAAAAAGAAGCCCTTAACAACACCGACGCTGAGGTCCCAAAGCTCTACGCCCTGAGCACTGTATTGCCAGTACGCGGCACTATTGATGTCGAGCTGGATAACACTGACGAAATATCCGCCCAGGATACCCATCAGATCCGCATAGATGATCAGAAACGGCGTAAGCAGAAGACACGCGAGCACACGTGGTACAACGAGATACCTGATCGGATCGGTACCCATACTCTTAACAGCCGAAATCTGCTCGGTTACATTCATCGTGCCAAGTTCAGCGGTAAGTGCGCCTCCAACGCGGCCAGCAAGCATAACGGCGGCAAGAACGGGGCCGAGTTCCTTGACAACGGCAATATTGATGAGCACGCCTAGCCGCTCTTCAAAACCCATACCGGCAAGCTGGTCATAAGCGTTGACGGCGAGAACCATACCGACGAACGCACCGGTTACCATTATGACAGGTACGCTGCGAACACCGATAACGTTCATCTGCGTCCAGACTAGAGAATAAGTCTTAGGCCGAACACATGAAATAAGCGATCCGACGAACGTCCTTCCCGCAAATCGCGAAAACCGCCCGGTATTGGCAATAACATCAATTGTCTTTGCACCGGTTGTCTCAAGCATAAAATCCCTTTACAACTTAATAAAGGCCATAATAACAGATTATCAAAATAAGTCAACCGCCGCCCCAAAAAACGGTGCACGATTAATACTATATATATAGCATATCGGTATTATTGGGGGGTAATCTGAAAAAAGGTGATTGAAACAACCGAAATTGCCTATTTTCACAAAAAAACGAAGCCCGGCATGACCGCCAGAAGACCAGGTCTCTAGCTGGAATGCCTCTGTCAAACCGGAAGATACTAAAAAAGAAACTTCACCCTGAAAGTAAATATAAAGTCAATAATTTTCGGTTTTATGCCTTACTATCTCGCCTTTGACCATGTATATCACATCTTCTGCGATATTTGTCGCGTGATCAGCTATTCTTTCGAGGTGCCTTGAAATCGACAACAGGTGAATAAGAGTCTCAACATTTTCCGGTGACTTCCTGACCTGCTCCTTTACCTGGTCGTACATCTGGCGATTTATCTCGTCGACTTCGTCGTCGTCATTGCAGACCTCCACGGCAACCTTGACATCGATATTAACAAGAGCGTCGATGCTTTTTTTGACCATTGCCTGTGTTTTTTCTGCCATCGTCTCAAAATCAAAAAGCATGTCATCTTGTTTCTGTGCGGAAAGAAATTGGCTGCGTTCGGCAATATTGACTGCCAGGTCGCCGATTCTTTCGAGATCATTATTGATCTTTAGTGCGGTAATAATAAATCGCAAGTCTATCGCTACCGGCTGATGTAAAGCCAGTATCTTAAGGCAATCTTCTTCAACCTTAACTTCCATATCATCTATAGCAGAGTCAGAAATCATAACTTTTCTTGCCAGATCAATATCCCGGTTTTTAATGGATTTTACTGCCTGCCAAAGACTGTCTTCTACCATCGAGCAAAGGGTAAGCAGTTGTTTCTTTAAGTTTTCAATTTCTTTATTTAAATGTGCTGACATTTCTGTATTCTCCAATCAGACTTAATTTTTGCAAACTTTCCCGACATTTTCTTTCACGCAACAGAGTACAACAAATGCGTTTCTGTCGCCATTGAAAGTGCGAAACCGCACTCAACCGAACTTGCCGGTAATGTAATCTTCTGTTTTCTTTTCTTTGGGTTTTGTGAATATTTTTTTGGTTTCGCCCGTTTCGATCAACTGTCCTTCATAGAAAAAAGATGTCAGGTCGGAAACCCGCGCGGCCTGCTGCATATTGTGTGTAACTATTACAATAGTATATTTCTCTCGAAGTTCTCCGATCAGGTCTTCGATCCTGGCTGTTGAACGCGGGTCAAGGGCCGAGGCAGGCTCATCCATAAGTAAAATATCCGGCTCTATCGCAAGTGCTCTTGCTATGCACAGGCGTTGCTGCTGGCCCCCTGACAGCCCCATGGCGTTATCTTCAAGACGGTCTTTGACCTCATCCCACAGGGCAGAACCGACAAGACTTTTCTCGACGATCTCGGAAAGCGTTTTGCGGTTTTTAACGCCATGTATCCTGGGTCCGTATGCGATGTTTTCAAAGATCGACTTTGGAAACGGGTTTGACTTCTGAAAAACCATTCCAACTTTTTTTCTTAGCTCACCTACGTCAGTACCGTTGCGATAAATATCCTTGCCGTCTATCAGTATCTCGCCTTCTACGCGGGTACCGTCGATAGTGTCGTTCATGCGATTCAATGTGCGAAGGAACGTGGACTTACCGCATCCTGACGGACCGATCAAGGCTGTAACCTGTTTGGCAGGTATATCGGTTGAGATGTCAAACAACGCCTGCGTGTGGCCATAATGGAAATTCAGGTTACGGACAGTTACTTTTGATATTGTATTATCACTTGTGTTTACCATTTGTATTTTTTCCTGATATGAAGCCTTAGCAAGATCGCGATTAGATTAACACCCAGCACCAACACCAGCAAAACCAGTGCCGTACCATACTGCATTGGCCTGATCTTGTCGGCTTCGGGGTGTTGGGTCGCAAGGACGTAAAGGTGGTATGGAAGTGCCATAACCTGATCGAATATTGATTTCGGTAGTCTGGGCAAATAGAAGGCTGCTACAGTTAATAGAATCGGTGCCGTCTCTCCGGCTGCTCTGCCGACTCCAAGAATAGAACCTGTAAGCATTCCGGAAAAGGAATACGGAAGCACATTCTTATATATCGTCTGCCATTTTGTGGCGCCAAGAGCCAGGCTGCCCTGTCTCAAACCCAAGGGAACGGCTCGCAAGGCTTCTTCGCTGGATGCGATGATAGTCGGCAAGATCATACATGCCAGAGTAAGACAACCGGAAAGTATTGATGCCCCAAAGTTAAGAAATATCACAAACAACCCAAGGCCGAAAAGACCAAAGACAATCGAAGGTACTCCGGCAAGTGTAATTATCGCCAGTCTTATCAAATGGGTCAATTTCCCCTGCTTAGCGTATTCAGAAAGGTATATCGCCGTTGCCATCCCAAGCGGCAAAGCTATGGCGATGGTACCTGCCACTAGAGAAAGCGTTCCCACTATTGCCGGTAGTATTCCGCCTTTTGCTCCGCTTTGTCTGGGCATGGCGGTAAGAAATTCCCAACTGATCGCAGGCAGGCCTCTTACGACAATGCAAAAGATCACGTATGCGATAAGTGCAACGATGAAATATGTCACCAGTCGCATCCCAAAACAAATTAGTCGTTCCGTCTTTATCATTGGCCCTGACCTATTCCGTATTTCTTAAGCACTCTGTGAGCAACCATATTGAGCATAAACGTCGTAACCAGCAGAACGATCCCTACGCAGAACAATGCCCTGTAATGTGTTGACCCGAAAGCAACCTCTCCCATTTCCGCCGCTATTGTCGCTGTCATCGTTCTGACAGACTCTAAAGGCTTTGCGGTTATCACGGCGGCGTTGCCGGTCACCATCATCACCGCCATCGTCTCCCCGACGACCCTTCCGATACCGAGCATTACTGCCGTAATTATTCCAGGCAAAGCGGCAGGGACGATCACTTTCCATATAGTCTGCATCTTAGTTGCACCGAGGGCGAGAGATGCGGATTTATATGATTGCGGAACTGATCTTATGGCATCCTCAGAAATCGAAACAACAGTTGGGATTGCCATGATTGCCAGAAGTATTCCGCCGGACAAAGCGGTCAATCCCGATGACAATCCAAAAACATTCTTCAATGCAGGCACCAATATCAAAAGACCGAAAAAACCGATTACTACCGAGGGAATTCCTGCCAGAATTTCTATGAAAGGTTTAAGTATCTCGCGTTCTTTTGGATGAGCCAGTTCGGCGATGTAAACAGACGCCCCGACCCCAAACGGTATCATCAAAACAGTAGCTATTGCTGTTACCAGAAGTGACCCGCAGATTAGAGGTATAATCCCAAAAGTCTCCCGCTGATACGATACCGGGATCCATCTGAACCTGAGCAATTCGCCGATTCCGGGTTCTTCGGCAAAGGGAATAGCCTCTTTCGCAAGGAATGCAAATATTAGTAAAACGATTAAAATACTGCTCGAGGCCGAAGCCAGGAGCAAGTATTTAATCAATTTATCTTTTGATAGTTTCATTAGCATACATAGTTAATCAAACCGACCGAAAATGATTTTACATGGTGATTCTTTTCAGTAAAAACAGCTTCGGTCATCTGGCCGTTTCTTTCATTATACATTATACAATATGGTACATCCGCCCTCGGCGGAATCATTATTCATTTCAAACCGGCCGATCAGGTCGGTTTGACTTAGTTTATCGCGACATAGCCTGTTTCTTTAACGATTTCCTGCCCACGGCCGGAGAGGCAGAAGTCGATAAATTTCTTAACAACGCCAGTAGGAGTACCGTTTGTATAAAGCTGCAGCGGACGCGATATTTCATATTCGCCGGATTTAACTGTTGCTTCTGAAGGTTTAACTGCCGGTGAAGAGCTGTCTGCTTTGACTGCCAGAACCTTGATCTTGCCCTTTGCAGCATCAGCATATCCGAGACCTACATAACCGATGGCATTTTCGTTAGAGCTTACAGACTGTACTATCGCCGATGTCGCAGGCATAAGTTTGGCCGTTTGAGCATAGTCTTTCTTATTTAAAACTTTCCCCTGGAAGAATACATAAGTTCCGGAGCTTGACTCTCTGCTCAATACTTCAATTCCTGCAGCATTGCCGCCCACGCCGTCCCATGCTGGGGTTGCACCGGTAAATATCTTGCCGATCTGTTCTATGGAAAGTTCAGATACCGGGTTTGAGGGGTTGACAACAACTGCGATACCGTCACGAGCAACGATGATCTCTTTTGCTTCGATACCCTTAGACTTTGCAAGTGTAGTTTCTTTGTCTTTTATTTTTCTCGAAGCGGCACAAATATCCGTAGTGCCGTTAAGCAGTGCCGCGATTCCTGTTCCTGACCCGCCGCCTGTAACGGAAACTTCGATACCGGGATTTTCTTTCATAAATATCTCCGCCCAGGTACTTGCAAGATGCACCATCGTATCAGACCCTTTTACGGTAATATAGGTCTTCTCGTTGGAACCGCCGTCATTTTTCGAGCAGCCCGTAATCAATATGGCCGCAATGACCAGCGTCAATATTACAGTTGTGATTTTTTTCATTTTACTTCCTTTCAAATTATCATTATATTTCTATTATTACGTTTGCGTTGAAACTATACAACATAATTATTAAGAAACGGTTAGCGAATTGTTAGAATTTAAATATTAAGTCAGCCTGCAGCAGATTGAAGTTGTCACCTGTAGTACTTGCATTCTTTTCATTGATGAAGTAATGCAAAGCCGCCTGAGTATTCTCTGCGAGTTGATACTTAAACCCGAGAACATGCCCCTTGCCGTCTGTACCGCCGCCGATAAAGTCGGAGTCACAAAGCCCGCCGACAACAGCATCGGCTTCAACATCCCTGTAATTGTACGAAGCTTCCCATGTACCAGGCTTTTTGGCCTTGTTATACTTTGCACCAACTATCCAGGCAGTGTCCTCTGAAGAAGTTGCGCCAGTATTGTTTACATAAGAACCGAATACAGAGGCCGGAGTCGCGCCAAGCTTAAATCCGTATTCTCCGAAAGCCTCCAGGAGGTCATAATCGTTAAGGTAAGACCCGTCTCCTGCAACAGTATTGCCTTTAGAACCGATGCCGGCAAGCGTCTGACCCTTAATGTTTCCGAAATCATAATAGCTCAACCCGCCGAGGATATGGCTGTCACTGTCAAGTTTATGTTTCAGATACCCCTGAGCACCAAAAAGACTGGTGTCTACATCACTGCCTCTTTCTCGCAGCCAAAAAGCTCCGCCCGTTAAATTTGCAGTTGTCGAATCGTTAAGATTCCAGCCATACGATACCGCACCACCTTCAGGGCTTAAGTCGCCGTCATAGATAAGCTGATGTTTAGCAACCCTGTAAAAAGGAGTCTCCATTTTACCGATCTTGACATTCAGCCCGTCTATCGATTCGGGATGATAATTAGCATACGCCCAGTCCAGCCATATATCCTTGCTGCTGAACGAATCGCTTCCGGAATCGCCAAGTGTCTGGTTTGTAGATGTCGGCGAGTCACTGCTGCCGCTTGCTATTCTGAAATAAGCGTCCCATTCATTATTGATCATCGCCTGAATCTTCAATCTTGCACGGATTCGGTCTCTGTCTCTCTGGGTAGTTGCGGTATCATCGTCGATCATCTCATGCCTGTAACGGAAATCGCCGCCCCATTTGATCTTCTCAATCCATTTGGCACTATCGGGCAAACTGGCGAACTGTTTGCTCTCTACAGCCTCTGTGATCTTCTTGTCGACCATTTTCTCCTGGTCCTGCTGAGAAGACTCCATCTTCTCAAGCCGCTGCTGCATCTGATTTAGCAACTTCGCTTGTTGAGCCAACTGCTCTTTCAGTTCGTCAATCTCAGAAGCCTTAAGAGCCGTTCCCTGAAAGCCAAACACCACCACAACTACTAACAAAATCCATTTCTTCATTTTTACACCTTTCACAAAATACTTCATTTCTTTACTCTACCAAACCGTTTCAGAAGAGTTAGTTTTATATGAGAAAGATAACACCGGAACATTAGGGGATTGTGAGCAAAATATTAGAATTATGTTTTATTATCTTCGTCTTTTTCTAAATCAGCGAGAAAAGATAAGTTACAGTGGCATAATTGCGTAACTTTGTCTCTTACCGTCCCTTTTACTGCCCCTTTATAGCTCAAGAGCAATTTAATTGTTGTTTTGAAAAAAAATGCAATTCGATACAATAAGTACGCTACTCCGATAAAACATAAAACATAATAGACTAACTCTTTCATTAATTTCTCCTATTTTATCTTAATAAAAAACTTGCTATAGGAAAAGATAACATGGAAATGTTAAGGCGGAGTTAGGGGAATGTTTAATTTAGATTAGAATTCGCGAATCTAAAGTTACGGACTTAAACTAGGCCGGCAGTTCAATCGTAAATCTACTGCCCTTGCCGACTGTGCTTTCAACCGAAACCAACCCCTTATGGGCTTCTACGATATGTTTGACAATTGCAAGGCCAAGACCGGTACCGCCCAGATTTCTGCTCCTTGCCTTATCGACCCTGAAGAAACGTTCAAAAAGCCGCGGCTGCGATTGGCTATCGATCCCGCTTCCGAAATCGGTAACGGCAATAGAGACATGATCAGCTGTTTTCATTGCAGAGACCTCTACCCTGCTGTTTTCCGGGCTATACTTGATAGCATTGTCCAACAGATTTACGATTGCCTGTTCAAGCAGAGGCATATTAACATTAGCGGCAATATCATCGCTGCATTTCAGTTCGATCTCAATCTGTTTCGCCTGTGCCTTATTGATGCAAAGATCAATCGCGGCATCAAGTGCGTCTTTGATAGGGCCGTTTTCCAGCTTGATCTGGGCGTTTTCGGCTTGCTGTTCGATTTTTGATAATTCAAGCAGGTCATCGATAATTGCATCCATTCGATTGCTCTGCCTTGCGATAATATCCAGAAACCGCTTTGCTTCTTCGGCATTTTGGATCGCCCCTTCCTGAAGCGTTTCAACAAAGCCCTTGATCGTGGTTATGGGTGTCTTCAATTCGTGAGAAACGTTAGCGACAAAATCAGTGCGTACCTGTTCCAGCCGTATAATCCTGGTAATATCATTTAAAACCACAAGAATCCCGATTTTCTGTCCATCTTCATCATGCAGAGCATTGCTTTTGGCTTGCAGAAAACATTCGCATTCGTCTTTGTGAAGTGTTATATTGTCTTCAGCAGGTTCGCTGCTTTCCAGTGAAGACGTTATAAAATGCTGCAATGCGGGATTCCGGATTATCTCCTGCAAGAGTCGACCCTTGGCATCTGATATATCAATGCCGATCATCTCTGCCGCCGAAGCATTAAGTGTTATCAATCTCTGCTGGCTGTCAACGGCTAAAACCGCTTCAGACATGCTCGAAAGAACAGCCTTGTGTTCGTTTCGCTGACGGCTGATAGTCCGAATCCGTTCGTCGATCTCCCCTGCCATCTGGTTCATCGCGTTGGCAACAGTATCTATTTCATAGCAATTACCACAGGGAAGCTTATGACTCAAATCGCCGCCAGCAAAGAAATCGGCACCTTTTTTTAATTCTATCAGCGGTTTGCTGATTTTACGTGAAATTGCCAGGCTAAGCAAAGCAGCAGCGACTGCAATGATAAGACCGCCAATGAATATTTCGTAGTAAATGGATTTCAACTTGCTGTTGATTGCACTGACAGGCCTGGCAATTCGCAATACTGCAACAATCCTGCCGTCAGACTTTAAAGGTATCGCGACATACATCATATCAAGACCAAGAGTGTGACTGTATCTATTCTCAGAGCCAAACCCTTTTTGCATCGCCTCAATAATTTCCGGTCTGTCAGAATGATTATCCATCAGCCCAAAATCTTCCTGGGAATCTGCGACTACTTTGCCTGTCGTTTCAATTACTGTTATTCGTCTTTGACCGGATGTTCCAAGCAACTTGCACAATTCATTTAGTGAAGCTGAATTGTCTGCCGTATATGAACTTAAAACCTGACCTTCTATAATACGGGCACTTGCCTTAAGATCATCGGTTACCTGGTCATAGTAGAATTGTCGCATTGAACTGGAAGCATACCACCCGATAGCTGCCAATGAGATCAGTGTTATCAGAAGATAAGATGGGTATAACTGCCAGAGCAAACGTTTTGGTTTCATGAACTATTCCTTAAATCGGTATCCGATGCCGCGAACCGTCTCAATGTACCGGCCGGCGGAACCGAGTTTCTTTCTTAATCCCACAACCTGCACATCAACGCTGCGGTCGGTAACCGGGTAATCACTGCCATGAACACCGTCGACGATCTGGTAACGAGTAAAAACCCATCCGGGTCGAGCCGCCAGAAAATGAAGCAGCCCAAACTCTGTAGAAGTAAGCTCTATAGCTTCGTCTTTTACAAGAACCTTATGGCGGCCGGGGTCTATTTCAATATCGCGTAATCTGATAACCGAAGATTCTCCCGGAACTTCCGTGGCTTTTCTTCGCAAAACCGCTCTTACTCTGGCCACTAAAACCTTTGGGCTGAATGGCTTTGTGATATAGTCGTCGGCTCCAAGTTCAAGCCCGGTGACAATATCCGTCTCATCGCTCTTAGCCGTCACCATAATAATCGGAATATGCTCAGTTTTAGGGCTATTTTTCAGCTTCTTGCAGACCTCCAGCCCATCGACCTCCGGCAGCATCAAGTCAAGAAGCACAAGATCCGGCAATGTTGCCTGAGCCTTTTCAAGAGCCTGTCGTCCATTGCAGGCAGTGCCACAATTGAACTTTTCCTTAGAAAGATTATAACGGATCAATTCCATTACATCTTCCTCATCCTCAACAATAAGGATTTTTTCACTCGCCATAATGACCCTTTCAGCAGTATATTCGCCAATATCTTAGCACAGATATATTAGCATACTATTAGCATCATGTTAAGTTATTGTTTTGGATTTCATATTGACAGGTTAAATTTAGAGGATTCAACGCATGAGTGCATCTGAGTCGGCAGAAACCTGGCGCTGTGTAAATCTTAAATTTACGGGTTCTTACTTGTATTCAACGAGCATCTACTGCGCCAAAAAGCCTCGTCCTTCGCCTGTAGGCATTCATTCCATGGTCAATGGCCAACTCAAACATTCAGCGTAGAATTCGAGAGGCGACCAATTCTGGCCAGAAAACTTGTTTATGCTTGTGCCAGTAAGCGGCATACAATAAGCAAAAACTCGCCCCCATGGGGCGACCTCAAGAATTGACGGACTTAGCAGTACTGGCTATAGTAACATTAATTGTTGAGGCGACGGGGAGGGAAATTATAGTTGACGCTGGACATTTAAGGCAATTGTTTGCATTCTTTTATCGAATATGCTAAGGTTAAGTGGTTAAATTACTTTTTGACAAAGTCTCTTATTTGTAGACTCTGAATCGAGTGATTAGGTGGGAAATATATGCGTATATTAATAGTTGAAGATGAGGGAACCCTGGCAGATAATATAGCCATGGCCCTGAGTGAAGAGCCTTCTTTCACAGTAGATATTTCCAATGACGGTGAGGATGGCCTGCACATGGCAGTAACCAATCCGTATGACTTGATTATTCTTGACTTAATGTTACCTAAAATCAATGGTCTCGAAATCTTAAATCGTTTACGTAAGAAAGGCAAGACCACTGCAGTTCTTATCCTTACTGCAAAAGGATCCACAGAGGACATAATCAAGGGATTGAGTCTTGGAAGTGATGATTACCTCACTAAACCTTTCGACATGGGAGAGTTGATAGCTCGATGCCAGTGTCTAGCGTCAAGTGTTTTTTCTCTTGGCGTCAATTATAATTGCTTTTCTTTCTCATCGTCTCTACATAGTTAATCCTCCCTGGTTGGGTCCCCCATGGGGGACCGATTTGTGGACATTGCAGGCCTAGTCGTGCCTG
>JAIPFN010000123.1 GCA_021736615.1 Phycisphaerae bacterium
TGCCCGCAGGAGCTGTCGGCAGGATGCCGACAGCACGGTCAATTTTAGGCTTGAATCGTCCCTCTAAACTGTTATAATCGGCGTTTAAATCGCCCATTTAACTTTCAGGGACATATTATGGCATTATTAAATGTAAATATCGATCATGTAGCGACTATCCGGCAGGCACGTATGACTGACGAGCCGGACCCGGTCTGGGCCGCCTCAATCTGTGAGCTTGCCGGTGCCAACGGTATTACCGTGCATCTGCGCCAGGACAGACGACATATCTCCGACAGAGACGTCGAGGTCCTCAACCAGACCGTTGCAAGCAAGTTCAACCTGGAAATGTCTATAGCCGAACCGATCGTCAAGATCGCCGAAAGGATTCGCCCGGACCAGGTAACCCTGGTCCCTGAAAAACGGGAGGAACTGACAACCGAGGGCGGACTGGATTGCGTCAAATACAAAAAGCAGCTTGCCGCGATAGTAAAGCGAATGCACAAAAAAGGGATCCTCGTCAGCACGTTCATCACACCGGATGAAGATAATATCCTCGCATCTGCCGAGATCGGCTGTGACGCGGTCGAACTGCACACGGGAGCCTACTCAAACGCAAAGACAGACAAGGCAATAGAAAAAACTCTTAACGCACTACGCGACGGACGCGACATGGCGATGACAAGCGGAATGATCGTCCACGCCGGCCACGGACTGACATACAGGAACATCGCACCGGTAGCAAAAATTGAAGGACTCTGCGAATTCAACATAGGACACAGCATAATCTCTAGAGCGGTCCTTGTAGGATTGAAACAGGCAACAAAAGAAATGTTAAAAGCGATTAGCGATTAGCAATTAGCAATTAGCTAAAAAAGGAGAATATAAAAATGTTTAGCGGATCATTAGTAGCATTGATAACCCCTTTCCAGAACGGGAAAATTGATTACAAGACAATGGAAGAACTCGTTGACTTTCACCTGGAAAGCGGAACCGACGGGATCGTTCCGGTAGGCACGACAGGCGAATCGCCTACGCTTACCCACGAAGAAAACAAAAAGGTTATCGAGTTTGTTGTCAAAACGGTCGGCGGGCAGGTTCCCGTGATCGCCGGGACCGGTTCCAACAGCACGGCCGAAGCAATAGACATGACAGAATACGCCCGCAAAGTCGGAGCGGACGCGTCGCTGCAGGTTACGCCTTACTACAACAAACCAACACAGGAAGGCTTCTATCAGCACTTCAAAATGATCGCCGAAGAAGTCAATCTGCCGGTGGTACTGTATAACATACCGGGCAGATCGGCAGCGGGGATGACCGCCGAGACGATCATTCGGCTGTCGCACATTGAAAACATCGTCGCCATCAAGGAAGCGAGCGGAAGCCTGGACATCGCAAGCGACATCGCAGGCAACTGCGACCTGAACATTCTGTCGGGCGACGACTCGCTGACACTGCCGCTTGCCTCGATCGGGGCAAAAGGGGTAATCAGCGTCGTAGCCAACATCGTCCCGGGAGACGTCAAAGCGATGACCGATCTTATCCTGGAGGGTGACCTGGTAAGCGCAAGGAAATGGCACCACAAACTGTTTACGCTTTCTAAGAGTCTGCTGAGCATGTCGACAAATCCAATACCGATCAAAGCGGCAATGGAAATCCTCGGCATGGCACCGGAAGAAATGCGGTTGCCGATGACGCCGCTGGAAGAATCCAAAAAGGTAGTACTAAAGAAAATACTAAAAGATTACGGCCTGCTGTAAAATCAAACTGACCTATCGGCCAGTTTGAGAATTACGAATTACGAATTACGAATTACGAATTTAGGTTTCGGCCTGGCGGCCGAGGCATTTTCATAACAAACGGCAGTTACGATATCGAATTGTGACTGCCGTTTATAATATTTAATCTTAAGGATTTCGACATGGCGAACCAGACCAAACCATCTTTACTCGTTCTTGCAGCCGGTATGGGGAGCCGCTACGGCGGGCTTAAACAGATCGACCCTATCGGTCCCAGCGGCGAAGCTATTATAGAGTATTCAATGTATGACGCGGTTAAGGCCGGGTTTGGCAAAATCGTCTTTGTAATCCGGCAGTCATTCGAGCAGGCGTTCAAGGATATGATCGGCGACAAGCTCGACGGTTTGTGCGAGGTTCAGTACGTCTACCAGGAACTGGACAGATCGCTCGGCGATTTTGAACTTCCCGAAGGCCGCGAAAAACCCTGGGGCACCGGACATGCGATACTCGTCGCAGCCGATGTAATCAACGAGCCGTTCGCGGTCATTAACGCCGACGATTTTTACGGGGGGTACTCATACAAAGCCATCGCCGAATACCTGACCAAGGCAGCGGGCGAAAACGACTACTGTATGGTCGGGTATACGCTGAGCAATACACTGTCTGAAAACGGAACGGTATCACGCGGTGTCTGTGAATGTGACAGCGATGGGAACCTGCTCAACGTGTCCGAACATACGAAGATCGGCATGGCCGATGGAGTGGTATGCGGTCTTGATGACACCGGAAAAGAAATAACACTAACAGGAAAAGAACCGGTATCTATGAACCTGTGGGGATTCGGGCCTTCAATTTTCGGTCATCTGAAAACCCGGTTTGACCGGTTCCTCGCCGAACACGGCAATGAAGAAAAATCGGAATTCTACATCCCATTCGTCGTCGACGAACTGATCAAACAGTCCATCGCAAAAGTCAAAGTACTCAAATCCGAGGCAAGCTGGTTCGGTGTAACATACCCCGACGACAAACCGGCAGTAGTAGCCAAAGTAGCAGAACTGGTCGAAAACAGCCTCTACCCAAAGAATCTCTGGGAAAAATAAGCAGAAAATTTTGATTTTGCGATTTTCGGGTTATACTTTATATAGCGGGGGTTGTCCCTGCGCAAAGCAATCTGAAAATTATACCGTTTATACCGGTTAAACAGCAAACCGGAGATCGGGAGTTTTATGCATCCAAACCGATTGCGGCAAATAGTGTCTTTCGAATGGGGTTCACACAACTCCACCAGAAGTCTTCGCCGATTCCACTTGCATATCGACCATATCATTCACGGTCGGTTTTGGCTGATAATCAGAATCATTGCCCTGTCGGCAATTATCATCCTATTATCTGTATTCGCCGCCCCGCTCCATGGGATATAAAAACGGACAACTTTTTTCCTCCGAACTGCCTCTGTAGTTTGGCATTATTAATTAGTGATACTTATGAATTAAACTTTTTTCACGGAGGTGTACTATGAAACTTATGGACTTTCTTAATAAGGTTTCTGCCGATTATGAAGTCACCGAGCACCTGCCAACCTTTACCAGTCAGGAACTGGCCGCCGAAGAACATATTCCGGGCATTATGGTCGCCAAACCGGTGATCGTACGAGCCGACGAGGAGTATTACATGTGTGTTTTGCCGGCATGCTACAAGATCGACTTTGACACGCTGAAGAGGCAGGTGGGCGCCGACGAAATAGAACTCGCCGACGAAAACGAAATGGCAAAACTCTTTGACGACTGCTCACTCGGCGCTGAACCGCCCTTTGGTAGTCTGTACGGGCTTTTGACGTTTATGGACTCCAGCCTTGAAGACGACGAATATATAGTCTTCCAGGGAGGGACGCACGATAAATCGATCAAGATGGATATGGAAGATTACCTGGAACTGGCAATGCCGAGGATTTTAAGCTTCTGCTACCCATCGCTATAAGAAGCACTATAAAAAGCAAAAGCCGGAAGTTGAGCGAAGTAAAGTCCGTGTGCAGGGAATTGCTGTAATGTCTCTGGTTGGCAATTCGGTCTGAAACCATATATCAGGTACTTTTTTGTTTTACTAACGTAAATCTGACGGATTCCTTCTTCTGAGCCAACCTACAATCATTGTTGCGATAAAAATCGCCATGGTAACTCCAGCTGGCGGAACCGGTACCGAGCGAATCGAATCAGGCGGGGTATTGGCCAGCGGAAAGGGGAATGTCGGCTCATTCTTATTTAGCATTTCAATGTTAATGTCTTTGGCGAGTTCGGCCCTGGCAAAACTGCTGTTCTCCGGGTAAGATAGTGAGTCAAACTCATCGGCCCCCTGGCAATACGCTGCCGACCTGCCGAACAGCAAAGTAACGATTATACAGAATATAAGTCTACTGAGTCTCCTGAGACTTCTGACGAATGTCTTTTTCTCACTTTCCATCGTTTCCCCCTGACAGTTATCAACTCTATATACTAATAGGGAATCCCGGCATAAAACTTCCGGTTAGATTCATATCTGCACAACAGAAACTCCCCCTGTTTGCTGAAAACCCTCTTTATTATAATTAGATTCGAATATTTATACTATATGCCCCTATGTCAGGTTCATTTTAAAATTACCGCCCAAAAGAAAAATTGCCGGATTATCGTGGATAAACGTAAAAAAATGATTATAATCCCGGCATGAGTTATTTTAGAAACATTATAGACGAGATGGACGGTTATGTGCCCGGGTTTCAGCCTGTTGGCACTGACGTTGTTAAGCTTAATACGAACGAAAATCCGTATCCGCCCTCTCCGCAGGCCGTTGAGGCGATACGCAATTTTGACACTACTGCCCTGAAACGATACCCCCAGCCGTTCGGCGATTCATTCTGCAAAACAGCCTCCGACGTCCTCGAGGTCGAACCGGATAACCTACTATGCACTAACGGAGGCGACGATCTGCTTACGATCTGCTTTAGATCCTTCTGCGACGAAAACCGTCACGCCGTCTTTCCCGGCCCGACATATTCGCTATACCCGGTACTGGGGAAACTGCAAAACTGCAGGACCGTCGAAATACCATTTTCCAGTAACTACGCCCTGCCTGCCGATGAGCTTGTAGAATCCGGCGCGGCGCTGGTCATCGTCTGCAATCCCAACGCACCCAGCGGGTCGTTCATACAACCGGCCGAGATAAAGAAACTCGCCGACCGCCTCAAAGGCAAAAGCATCCTCCTGATTGACGAAGCATACGCCGACTTCGCCGAATCCAACTGCGTATCGCTGATCAAAGATTGTGAAAATGTGATTATTCTGCGTTCTATGAGCAAGGGCTATTCGCTAGCCGGGCTGCGATTCGGATACGCCATCGCACCGAAGGACATTATCGCAGGACTGCGAAAGGTCAAAGACTCCTACAACGTCGACGCATTAGCGATTGCCGCAGCGGCAGCGGCTATATGGGATCAGGGGTACTTCAGGGAAAACGTAGAAAAGGTCAAAGCGGAAAGATCACGTCTGACCGCTGCCTTGAGAGAAATGCAGCTTGAGGTACCCGACAGCCAGGCAAATTTCATACTCGCCAGGTGCATCAATTCCGATGCAAGCAAAGTCCATGAAGCTCTGGCCAAACAAAACATCTATGTAAGGTACTTCAAACTCGAAGGGCTTGAAGACAAACTGCGAATAACAATAGGAACAAAAGAACAAAACGACAAGCTAATACAAGCCCTGAAAAAAATCCTGTAAAGTTGTTAGCGTCTCACACCTTTATGCCTTGCTCCTTACGCCGAAGGCAGTTCTACATAGAAGGTCGTACCTTTTCCATACACCGATTCAAGCCGAATATCCCCATTGAGCCTTTGCAGGATACGCTTGACAATAGTCAGCCCGATTCCCTGCCCTTCGACACCGTCGTTTGGATTTAACCTGTGAAACAGTTCGAATATTTTGCTCATGTGATTGTCAGATATCCCGATACCATTATCCTCGATACGGTAAACAGACTTGCCGCCCTCGACACAACCGGAAATTTGTAAAACGAACTTGCGATCAAGACTTCGGTACTTGATCGCGTTATCGATTAGATTCGTAAAAACTCTGCTTACCTGGTCGGCATCACCCATGCAATCGGGCAAATCGCCTATGTTGATCTCCGCGTGATTTTCATCCAACTGGAATTGCATGGATTTAAGCACTTCCTGCAATCGTTCTGTAATATTCAGCTTTTCAATATATATCTCTGAGGACCCCACCCTTGACACCGCCAGCAGACCATTTAGAAGAACCTTCATTTTGTCCGTGCTGGAGACAATAAACTCGACCGATTGGTGGACTTCCTCATTAAACAGCTTTTCC
Organism: Phycisphaerae bacterium; assembly: GCA_021736615.1. Next base: position 6,077 of record JAIPFN010000123.1, read on the forward strand.
GCCTTCGCCTTGAAAGCTTCGTACGTCATTTCTGTTTGCATCAAAGTCTTCAAATCATCCACGGCCTCCAAAAGCACCCCGCTGAAACCCTTAATATTCACCAGCGGCGACTTCAGGTCGTGAGAGACAGTATAGACTACGCTTTGAAGCTCTGAATTTTTAGCTTCCAAAGTCTTTAAAAGTTCTTCACGCTCAATTTCGCCTTTTTTACGTTCCGTAACATCATGAAAGATTACCGCGAAATGACCCGCTTGCGGACTGTATGCCCTAACCTCATAATGCTTTGACAACACATGGCTGTAATTTTCAAAAAAGATCGAATTACCACTAATCGCCACATCACCGTATTTCTCTATCCACTCAGGCTCGGTATCAGGCATAATCTCCAGTACGGTTTTGCCGACAATATCTTCAGCAGCAAGACCGGTTAGCTTCTCAAATGCAGGATTAACATCGAGGAAACGATAATCGACCGGCTTACCATACGAGTCGCATATAATCTCATGCAGTGCCGCCCCGCTTGTCATTTCATTGAACAGACGCTTATATTTTATCTGGCTCTCCCTTAAGAGTTCTTCGGCCTTTTGACGTTCTGTAATATCCTGCGCAAAAGCAATATTATATCCAACACCATCATACTCAAGATAGTTAACCGTCAGCTCCGCCGGATAGGTACTCTTGTCCTTGCGAACATGGACGGATTGAAATGTTAACTTCTTTTTGGTCTTAAGCTCCTGCCAATGCTTATCCCATATCTGACGAACATATTCCTGGTCGATATCACAAACGCTAAGCTTTAGAAGCTCTTGCCGACTAAATCCAAGCGAACTGCATGCCTGATCGTTAACATACGAAAAACAGGCGTCCTCAGTAATCCAGTACGCCTCAAATGCTGCCTTATCAACCGAAACCTGTGTCATATACAACTGTTGGTTCGCCGCCCTCAACTGCTGGTCATTTGCCAGAAGCTGCTGATTGGCCGCACGTAACTGCTGCTCACTGGCAAGTAGTTTTTCCCGGGAATTTTTCTTTTCTGTAATATCTCTGCCTACTCCCTGAAACTCCACTAACAAGCCGTCATCATCAAAGATCGCATGATTGGTCCAACTAATCCAGGCCGTTTCACCGTTAGGCAGGCCCACCTGATACAGCCACTCCTTGACCGGGTCGTCACGAGTTAAGGACTTTAAATCTTCTTTAACAACATTCTTTTGATCTTCAAGAACGAACTGCAAAAAAGTCTGGCCGATCAGTTCTTCCTTCTTTTTACCAAAATACCTGCAGTATGCGTCATTAACAAATGTCAACGTAAAATCCGACGAACTACGGTAGATCAATTCCGTCTGGTCCTGAACTATCGCGCGATAAAGCTTGCGGCTTTCTTCAAGTTCTGCTGTTCGATTGGCAACAAGATTCCGGAGATGCCTGTTAATCAGATAACCTGAAAAACCTGCAACAAAAACACCGCCCAGGACTCCAAGCAAAACCAACAAATAATGATAATCAGCCTTCTGATCAGGGTCATAAATAAAACCATCAAGGGAATAATCTCCATCCATCATACCAAGCTCAACATAAGTATCGGCGATCCGCTTCCATCGACCAGAATTGATGTGCCCAATCTCAACAAGGTCTGGAAGCATTAACTTATTAATGCATTTAAACTCATTAAGCATATACTCACGTGTACTTTTCGATTTATAGTTATTCTGTATAACATCCATGATCTCTTCAGGATTTTTCATTGCATATTCCCATCCTCGCAATGATGCCCGACGAAAAGCTCTGACGCGTTCAGGATGTTCGGAGAGTTCCTTTTCCGAAGTAAACAAACAATCCCCGTAGAAATCAACTCCATATTTGATCGGCTTGAGTATTATACTTTCTATTCCTCGTTTTTTTAATTCTAACGGCTGGTCGGTAATATAAGCGTGAATAGCATCTACCTTACCGTCTATTAAATCATTTATGTCCCATGACAATTCCATGATTTTTAAACTATCGAGATCAACCCCTTCGCTGATAAGCATAGCCCGAAGTTCAGCAGAACTGTCTAATCGCCACATCACTTTTCTTCCTGACAGATCTTGCGGTGAATGAATATTAGAGTCGGCTCTTGCAAGAATTATCTGAGGCGAATGCTGGAATATTACCGCCAGCACCACAACCGGCTTACCCTGATTGCGGGCAATCAGAAGCTCAGGCATCTCAACACCATACTCTGCGCGGCCGGAGACTACTTCGTCTATAAAATTCATTCCCGGATGACCCTCTGCAATCGTCACATCAAGCCCGGCATCGCGGTAAAAACCTTTCTCTACAGCTGCATAATAACCGGCAAAATTAAACTGATGAAGCCATTTCAGTTGAAGACGAACTTTTTCGAGTTTGGCGGGTGATTTTTCCTCAGCGGACGCCAAGGGTGATAAAGCGATGATTGTCAATAAAACAAAGACCAGAGGTTTTTTCATTATGCTAATCCTTGATTCCTACAGCAGCCAATACTGATACTGAAAACAAATCAGACAATAAGACCGATCATTATTCAAAAACCACACTTTGAGCATAATACGAGCCAAAATAAAAAACAATACCATGTATACTTGATATTATAAATTCGAAAAGCCGGTTCATCAACAATAAAATATTTTTTTTATAGACAAATTAAATACACAACATGTGCCCTTTGCCGGCAATAAAATAATATCTGTCAATCATATTACTTCTCAACTAACCAATTAAACCTGCCGATTTAATACATATGAAAATTGGGGAGATTCCTTTCCTTAGACTTATTAAACGGGGGATCAATAAATGCTATACCGTACAAAAAAGGGTTTTACTCTTATTGACGTAATCATTTCGGTGGTGATTTTGATCGTCGCTATCAGCGGGGCAATACAGTTCAGATACCATGCGGCCATCCAGACAAGAAAAGCAAATATGCGCACCTCCGCTGCCGAGCTTGCGCTCATGCTCGTCGAGACATGGCGCGGAGTTGACGGCGATGACGCTTTCGACGCAATAGACCACTACGCTCCGGAGCTGACCGTAACTTCGTCGGCCGGTCCTTCCATGCCGTCCGGGTATAATTGGCTCGGAAGTTACGCGATAGAATGGAACGATTACGATTACACGGCAACTCTGTCGTCAAGAAACATCGGCGGCGGCCTTAAAGCTCTCAACGTCATAGTCGCCTGGCCGTACGGCAATAGCAATGCTGACAAAGAATACAGGATAACGTCTTATGCGGATACAAATTAGAAATGCCGGAACCGGTAACAGAAAAAAATCCGCCTTTACATTGATTGAGCTTATGGTAACGCTATTGATCTCGGCGATCATAATATCTGCGGTGGGCGTGATGGTCTCTGACTCGAGCGGATGGTTTTCCGACAGCTACGAAAAGATATATTCTCAGCCTGCCGTCGAAAGTCTGCTCGCCAGAAAAACTTTCGAGGCGGTCATACGTCAATCGTCTGACATCGGCCTTGAGATCAGCCCTGACGGAAGTTCTGCCGAGATATACTATTACAGTTCGCCGGCTAACCCGCTTGACAGCTATGCCCGGTTTTACGTCACCGGCACCGACCTCATTTTGGAGAAAGGTTCTATAAGCCCGTCGGCAACAACTTCCACAGAAACAGTATGCCGAAACGTATCGCAATGCACTTTCAAAGCAGCGGGCTCTTCCGTGCAGATGATACTGATTTTAGACGATGGAAAGAACAAACAAGGATCGGTAACCTCAGCGATCCTGCACAATTAACTCAAACTGACCGAATCGGTCAGTTTGCAGGGTTTAGGGGTTAGGGGTTAGAGGTTAGGGAATGATTCGGCCAAAAGGCCGAGGTTATTTTTATATAAAAAAATCCGAAGCGCAAGCTCAGGAATAAAACCATGAAAATTCAAAATAAACTGCGGGACATAAAAATGAACAGAAAAAACAAAAACAGAAATTCAGGTTTCGCGATGGCGATGGTACTTTCGGTAATCGTACTGCTGCTTTTGCTCGGCGGAAGTTTACTCGGCCTTTCACAAAACGCGGAAATAGCATCGATCAGACGTTCACAGGAAATCGCCGCGAAATGCGCCGCAGACGCAGGGATGACAAAAGTGATGTCCGATCTGAAGACCGCCTACGAGACTGGAACTCTGGACTTGAACAACCTGCCGTCGGAGTTCGCAGTAGATATCGAAAACTTCGACGCAAACTTCGGATATATAGTCTATCTGGACTCAACGGGAAATATTATGATCGACAGTACAGGATCAGCAGGACCATCCGACAAAACAGTTCACTGCAGAGTCGATGTTTACTCAAGCCGATTCGAATACACACTTTTCGCAGACAACTTTGATATCCAAAACAACGCTTACATCGACGGGTACAATTCCGACTTTGGACCTTACGGCGGAATAAATGTTTGCAGTATTTCAATAGGAACAAACAACACCGAAAACAACGCAATAGAACTTGATAATAACGGCTATATCAATGGAGATATTTTCGTCGGACCAGGCAGTGACCCTTCCAAAGTAATCAACGGAGGTAAGCACTTTGATGTAACCGGGGAGATTTCAGCAGCTGAGGAAGAAAAGAACACACCCATAGTCGCCCCGCCTTCACTGGATTACAAAGGATCGAGCCCGTCAGGAACCGTAACCGAAAACGGCAGATATAGCGAGATCGTAATGGGCAACGGAGAAACCGTAACTATCGATGGCGAGATAACCCTTCGCATCGAAGGTAATGTAGAACTGGACAACAATGCTGAAATCGAAATCACAGAAGGCTCATCACTGACTCTTTTTATTGACGGCACTTTCAAAATGTCCAACGGAGGAAAGATAAACAACATCACCCAGAAACCGCCTCACTGTATAATATTCAGCACGGCAACCAGCGAAGTTGAGTACTGTTTTGACAATATCGGCGTGTTTTACGGAGCACTCTACGCCCCAAACGCGAAAGTTGAGATCAAGAATAACGCAATAATATACGGAGCGATCCTGGGCAAAGAACTGCAAATCGACAATTCCACAGAGATATATGGAGACAAAGCACTTTTAAATTTAAAAGGGACATTCAACGATCCAGACACTACACTGGTGAAAGGAAAGTGGTGGGAATGATCTTTTTTTGGATTTTTTATATTTTTTTAGTGGCATGCGCCTTTTTTTGGTGTAAATTATAATATAGTTTCGGCCTTGGGCCGATTCCTTAATTAGTAATTCGTAATTAGTAATTTCTAATTCCAAACTGACCGCAGGGCAGTTTGATCACAGTACTCGGTTCGGGGACGGCGAATACGTTTGAGACACTTTTATTAAGTAACATTTCAGGTTATTTTAAGAAAGAGAGGTTTTTCATGTTTTCGTCTCGTTTATTGCCGGTCATTTGCATCGTTCTTCTGCTCACTTGTTTTTCCCATGCAGGTCTTATCGGCAGTTCCTATCCCGACGGCAAAGTTACCGAAATCATGAAGGTTGACGGCGGCGGCGATTTTCGCTGCAGAATATCCGGCAAGTCCCTCATCGCCGGTGCCCGCCTGAGAGTTCATGTACGCGGCGCAGATTCAATCTCAAATGCTGATGAGGCCAAAGCTTTTACCGAGGCCGCGTTTAAGGAAGCCAAGGTAATCCGGCTGACAAATGTTCGGCTGCGGAATTATTTTCGCGTCATAGCCGACGTCGATATCGACGGAAAGGACCTCGCCGATCAACTGGTCAAACAGGGCTTTGCAAAATCTGTCAAACCAGCCGCTCATGATACCGGCTCGATTAAGACAGACTCTTATTTGTCCGTGCCTAAAACCACCGCGCAAGGCACTACCCAACCGACCGGAACAAGTTTCGTCGGCAGAAAGGTCATGGCTTTACGCAAAAAAGCTATGACGAATTCTCAAATTACAAATTCAATGAACAGCTCACCCGTTGTCCTGGGCGGCGAAGGTTTTCAGCCGGACATGACTTTCGAGGAAGCTATCGACAAGATACGAAACTCTTTCAGCCCGGAACTGCCAATCGTAGTTCTATGGCCGGAGATCGAACGGAATTGTTTTGTCGAGCGGGACACGCCTATCGGCATTGAATGGAACGGAAAGATTACGGCCGGAAAGGGACTGGAGCTATTGCTTATGTCAGTCGCCCAGAGCGGTGGAGCGGGCTTACAGTATTATGTCGACGGCGGGATCGTCACTATCGCCTCGAACAATATTAAATTCGACAAACCCGTCATCCGCGTTTACAACGTAGCGGAACTGACATCCGTTTCGCCGGCAATGAACCGGGGGTACGGCAATCAAGGCGGATATGGCAATCAGGGAATGTACGGCAATCAAGGCATGTATGGAAATCAGGGCGGATACGGAAACCAAGGCATGTACGGAAATACACGAAACAACAGAGACAACAGAAGCAATCGAAACAGCAGAAACAGACCCTTCTCAGGGGGAAGGTAATTATCTAAGCGTCCTGCTCACTTGCCGATACAAAAACTGGAAAAGATCCGATCAAGTATCGCCTCGTCGACATCCTCTCTCTCAATGCCTGCAAGGGCGTCGTAACCGGTCCGCAAAAACATTGCCGCCACTTCATCGTTACCCGCGAGCACCTCACACGCACCGTCTGCAATATTGCTTATCGCCTCGCTGACCGCTAATCGATGCCGCTCGTTGATCGCGATTCTGTCGGCCATCTCACTGCCTGCCGTCTGCACGATAAGACGCTGCTGCACTTTTGCACGCAGGTTCGCTATCGAAGCCTCATCGGAAACGCTCGTAACACCGGCAGGCATTTCAAAAAGTTTTTCAAGCTCGGCGGTTTTCCGGGCAACGGATTTGCCGTCCAACCGATCACTCTTAGTCAAAACCAACATCAGCTCATTGGCGGCGATCTGCTTAAGTATCGAAATATCTTCCGAGTAATCGTCTTTGGAAATATCTACGCAAAATATCACCAGGTCAGCTAAATTCAGTGCTGCCATCGCGGCGGCCTGGCCAAGTTTATCCAGCACCTTCTCGCTGCCGTGATACTCACCCAAACCTGCACAATCAAAAATTGCGCACCTCAACTTGTCCATCTCAAGAAGATCGGTAAGCACATCCCGCGTCGTCCCCGATTCGTCGGAGATAATACTTCGCTCGGAGCCAAGCAGCGCGTTCATCAATGAACTCTTGCCTGCGTTAGCGGCGCCGGCAAGGCCGACCGAAGGTATGTCGATAAGTTCTTCGTACCGCAAAGAACTGTCAAGAATTGATTGAAGCCGGTTTGCGATTTCGCCAATAGTCGCCGCCGCTTTTTCGCTTGCAACCAACTCAATATCCTCCTCACTGAAATCCAGACCCGCCTCGATAAGACTCATAATGTCAAGCAGATCGCTACGTATAACCCCGATGGTCTCACACAGTTTTCCGGCAAGGAGTTTTTCCGCCGCCGATAACTGAAACTTGTTACTGCTGGAAACGATCTGGGAAACCGCCTCGGCCTGTGAAAGATCGATCTTGCCGTTTAGATATGCCCGCAGAGTAAACTCGCCGGGACCTGCAAGACGACACTGGCCCAATACCTTTTGCAAAACAGCCTCGACAACCGGTTGGGCCGCAAAGAAATGAAACTCGGCAATATCCTCACCGGTATAGGAACAAGGCCCTGGAAATGAATAGACTGTAGAATCAACAGAAACGCCGTCGATAACAATACGCCCGGAACAAACCCCGCGCCTGCCAAAGCAAACCCCGCCATTAGTAATCCATTCAACGATCCTGCCCGTCTCGCTGCCCGAGAGACGCAGAATAGTCCGGCTAACCGAACCGGGCGCCCCCAAAGCAGAGCTAATAGCAGCAATCGTATCACCAATCTCATGCATAGCCATATCGTCACTCTTTCGGGCGGCACCTTTCGCCTTACAACTTACATCTTACGCTTTTCGCTTTTCGCCTTTCGCTTTACGCTCTATTGCTTAAACAGCGGTTTAACTTTTTTCTTTTTTTTCTTACCGCCGGTTTTTTGGGTAACCGCGACAAGCCCTTGCGCTTCTTCCTCTTCTTTTTCGCGGATATGTTTTCTGATAACAGTCTGCTCAAAAACTCCGCCGAACGTACTTGCCATAATATAAAGGTTCAGCCCCGAAGGTGCGGTGTAAAGGAAGATCAGCATCATAAAGGGCATCATAAACAACATCATTTTTTGCTGCTGAGCGACCTGCGGATCGACATTCTTGCCGGTCTGCTGCGGCATGAGCTTTTGCTGCAGGAACATCGCCACACCAAGCAGAACCGGCAGCAGGTTAAACGAATCGATCGTCCAGCCGACAAACGGAACAACTATCGGAGTCGAAAATGTATAAAGAGCGTCCGGCACGGAAAGGTCCGTGATCCACACCGGCAAAAAGCCTGCCCCGCGAAGTTCGATATTCGCATAGATAGCACGGTAAAGCGCAATCCAGATCGGCATCTGGAGCATCATCGGAACCATACTCATCATACCGGCAGCAGGGGAAATATTCCTGTCGCGGTAAAACTGCATGGTCGCCTTTTGAAGCTCCTGACGGTTGTTGGCATACTTTTTCTTGATCGCAACCATCTCGGGATCGCTGGTTATCTTCTGCATCTTCATCATAGAGACCTGGCTCTTTTTGGTAACCGGATGCAATACAAACCGGATAAGCAGAACGAATATAATGATAACAATACCGTAGTTATGAAGCACGAAAGGATACATCATTTTCATCAGCCACATGATGCCGAAAGACATCGGATTGATGATCGCGTCAGGACAGCAGAAGCACGCCATGAAACTGACCGTCTGAATATACCCGAGCTTTTTATAGATCGGATTATCTTCAAAAAGATCCTTGATCTTCGGCCCGACAAAAACCTGAAAGTCATAACTAACCGATGCGCCCGCGGCGATCTCACCCGACGATATGGTCATGCCAAAACTAATATCCTCGTCGCCGTCAGGCTTAGCCTCGAACGATATTGGATCGAAATACTGCCCCTTGCCGAGAATGACATCGGTACTGAACTCTTCGCCTTCATTGGGCACAGGCCGAACTATCGCGGCAAAATATTTATTTGTTATCGCCGACCACAAGAACTTGCCCTTGTTATTCTTAAGCGACAAATCAAGTTTTTCTTTGGCGGAACTCTTGGCACCGGGCTTCATCGCTGAATAAAGTTTTCGCTGGTCACGCTTTGAAGACTCGACAGTCTCTCCGACAAGAAAACCGGAAACGACGGCACGCATATCCTGCCTCGAACCTTCCCTCTCGATACCCGCCGGCCCCTGAAGATACATAACAGGCTTAACACTCCCGCCGTCAAGGTTTGTAACATCCAGCGACATATTAACATCATAGCTGCCCGGCGTAACCGTAAAAGTCTTAACCAGCTTTACAGCGTCAGTCTTCTTTTCCGACCCGTCTTCCAGTTTGGCCCTGGTAAACAAAACCGCTTGAAAAGAAACCGACTCACTGCCGTCGTCACCTTTAGCCACCTGGGCGGCCTTCCAGTTGAGCATGGAAAGGTCAATCTGTTGATCGCCAATACGAAATATACCGTTCGATAACGAATAGACATCGCCGCCTTTGCGCTCGACAGGTGAAAGAATCTCAAGCGGTTTCGGATCTTTAGGATTTCTATCGTCCCACTCGCTTAGAGACGCCTGTGCAATCGATGCTCCGCGACTGGTAAGTTCAACGGCAAACTTAAAACCGGTTCCTTTATCGGTAGAACCGAGCAAAACAGTCTCAAGGTCGCCGTTAACAACGCGATATTTCAAAGAAGGATCAACGGCAGCCTTAATCGTCGCAGGGCTGGGTTCTACAGGTTCCGGAGAAGTCTCGCCGGTTTCACTGG
>JAIPFN010000124.1 GCA_021736615.1 Phycisphaerae bacterium
CAAGTTTGAAGATGGTTTTTTCGTCGACGCCAATTACTCGGACTCCTTCCGCAAACTTGGGCTTTCCTCCATAGACGGGGTTTTTAATTTTCAGGGCGACGAAAACCTCCACAAAAGCAATATGGCAAAGCACCGCAGCAGGCTGAAGTTCGATCTTGCCGATATGGGCAAAACGCTTTTCCTGAAACGCTACAACCACGTTCCTAAACACACGCAGATCAAGAACTGGCTAAGCAGAAAGTACAAAGCAAGCACCGCCGATTACGACCGGCTGCCTTCGCAGGAATTGGATCCGGCAGGGATAGCAACTCCTAAAACCGTCGCATACGGCAGCCAATGGGGTAGTCTGTTCGAAAAACGAAGTTTTATGTTTATGGAAAACGTCGAAGGCGGGATTTCTCTGGAAGAAAAACTTCCCGAGTATTTCTATGACACCGGTTCGCCGCCCAGACACAAACTGCGATGCGAATTCATAAACAAACTCGCCGACTTTACGCGAAAATTCCACGACACCGGCTACCGCCACCGCGATTACTACCTGTGCCATATTTTCCTCGTAAACGAAAAGGATTTCTGCCTGATCGACATGCACAGAAGTTTCAAACCGACACTATCCTCCGAAAGATACCGCCTGAAAGACATTACCCAGCTGCACTACTCTGCGCCCGGCGACATCATCTCACAAGCCGACCGGCTGAGGTTTTATCTTCGCTATCGCGGCAAAGACAAACCCGACGACAGCGACAGAGAGTTTTTACGAAAAGTCAAAAGAAAGGCATGGCGTGTCGCAGTACACGACATTAAACACGGCAGAACAGTTCCGTTTGCAAAATAAAAATGATAAAGACAGCGATTATAATTGAACGTGTTGATATTTCCCTCGGCGGTGCCGAACGGTCGGTTAGCGAACTTGCGGCCCAGCTTAGCCAAGACGGTATAGACGTTACCATACTCGCGGCAAAGGGCACGGGCGATTCCGAAAAAATCAAGGTGCTTTGCGAAAATCATCCGGGCAAACGCACGCCGCTGAAAGTCTTTGGCGAGGCGATTAAAAAACATATCAGCGAAAACCACTATGACATCATTCACAGCACCCTGCCGTTTGACTTCGCCGACATCTACCAGCCTCGCGGGGGCAGCTACCTCGAAGCAATAATCAGAAACGCCGACAGCTATTCAAACCCACTCGTCAGGTATTTCAAAAAAGCGACCCACTTTACGAATCTCAAAAGATATGCGATGGTCCAAGCCGAAAAACATCTCTGCCAGCCGGAAAACAACACGGTAATCGCCGCTCTTTCCCAATATGTCGCAGACCAGTTTAAACGCCACTACAACATCGACGACCGGCGTATCAGGGTCATCGCAAACGCCGTAAACGTCGAAAACATCGCAAAATCGACAAATCCGGGCCAACTTAGAAGTGACTGGTTAAATCAACTCAGCGTTGCATCTCCATCCAACGCGGTTATTTTCCTTTTCGCGGCAAATAACTTCCGCCTGAAAGGCTTGCCCTCGCTGCTAAAGGCTGTTAAAATACTAAAGTCCGGCGAAAATGGAGATCGGATATTTGTCGTAGTCGCAGGAAACGGAAAAATCAGAGAATATAGAATGCTCGCCGAAAACCTCAGCGTAAGTGGTAATATTCTTTTTGCCGGGGCAGTAAATAATATGCCCGACGCCCTGGCGGCAAGTGACGTCGTAGTTTTGCCGACTTATTACGACCCTTGCTCGCGTTTTATTCTCGAAGGACTCGTCGCGTTAAAACCGGCAATAACTACTCGTTTTAACGGAGCGTCCGAGGCTTTTGAAAACAACAGGCACGGAAAGATTATCGCAGGCGGCAGCGACGCCCTGTCACTGGCCGAAGCAATAAAATATTTTGCGGTAAAGGAAAATATTCAGGCTGCGTCAACGGCTATCGAAAATGATAACCTGCGAGAAAATATCTCGATCCGCCGTCACAGCTGCGAAATGATAGAGCTTTACAAAGAGATAATTACCAGGAGAGAAAAATAATGGCATTTATATTATTGATTGTTTTTGCGTATCTTCTCGGGGCCGTCCCTTTCGGATTCCTGATAGCAAGATACCACGGAAAGGACCTTCGCAAGATCGGCTCAGGCAACATCGGCGCCACCAACACCGGACGTATTCTAGGTAAAAAATGGGGGATTATCTGCATGGTTCTTGACAGCCTTAAGGGCCTTATCCCTATGCTGATCGGAAAAGCACTTATCAGCGACCAACCCACGGCACTGGAGTTATGGCTGTGGCTCGCAGTCGGATGCACCGCGATCTTCGGGCACGTCTTTCCGGTCTACCTTAAATTCAAAGGCGGCAAAGGAGTCGCCACAAGCCTCGGAATGGTTCTCGGGCTGTTCCCATATTACACAATCCCGGGAGTCGTCGCTTTCATCGTATGGGTACTAGCCGTTTTCGCCTGGAAGTACGTCTCGCTCGCTTCGATCCTGGCAGCGGCGGTCTTTCCGGTAATACTTTTCATCTCGATAATCGCCTCTGAGTCGTGGAAGTTTTCAAACCTCTGGCCGCTAATGATCGTCGCACTTGTAATGCCGATACTCGTCGTAGTCCGCCACGCCGAAAACATTAAACGACTGCTCGAAGGATCAGAAACAAAAGTAATGCAGGCAAAAAAATAATTGGTTTATCGAGTCCACAGGTTGCGCCGTGCCCGTAAAATTCAATTTTTCTTACAAGCTGTTGTAGCCTTTAACCAGCGACATGTTCGCTTTTATTACATTGCCCATAAATGTTCGCTCTCTCGAAGTAATCTTACCGACAGATCGCGTAACGTCATTTTCGGAAAGTATCGCAGCCGACGCAGCAACAAGGCCGCCTTGTGGAATCACAACCTCCTGAACGACTGCTGATATTCCGACAAAAACTTCCGATCCCAGAGTAGAAGCATAAACTACTGCTTTAAAACCAACGAAAGAGCCATCTCCGACTGTACAAGGTCCATGAACAACCGAACCGTGAGAGATCGAACACCGCCGACCTATAGTAACTTTCGTACCGGCTAGCGCATGGATAATAACGGCGTCCTGAATATTCGATTCTTCGCCGATACAAACCGGCGCGACCTTACCGTCAGCGGCGACCTCATCGGCCCGAATAATGGCATAGGGACCGACATAACAACCGGCTGCAATATGAACATTACCGATTATCCTCGCCGTAGGATCAACAACAGCACCAACGTCGATCTGAGGAAAATCACCATTAGGATTAGCACTTATCATAGCATCAAACCGATCTCAGAATTAAAGAGTTTTGTGGAATCTGTTTTTATATTAAACATAGCATCGACCGTCCTGTCACACCATAGCGAAGCGAAGACGGAAAGACCCAATTCTCAATTCGTAATTCTCAATTCGTAATTCGTAATTCGTAATTCGTAATTCGTAATTACAAACTGGCCGACAGGTCAGTTTGAATAAGGGCATTTGTGTTCCGGGCAACTGTCGCATTTACCGCCGGGAGCCCTGTCTTTTACCAAAGGAGCAAAAGTCGAGAACATCTTCAACATGTCATCGCTTCCGCATTTTTTGCATGTGTGTTTCTTTTTCGTATCAGCCGATTCCAGAAACTCCGTTACTGCATCACACTTTTGGCACTTATATTCAAATAATGGCATTACAAATCTCCACAAAAACAAATAGTAAGGCCATATAATACAAGATACCGCAACAGATTTCAACCTCTAATTGCTAATTGCTATTACGCAATGCCACATGAAATGCGGTTCCCCCACCCACAGAAGATTCCAGCCATATCCTGCCGTTATGACGATCTATGATCCTTTTGACTATAGTAAGGCCAATCCCCTCGCCGCTTACCGAACCTTCCGGGTCCAGACGATGGAATACCTCGAATATCTTATCGTGGCACTCTTGATTAATGCCAACACCGTTATCTTTTACCGAGTAAATGCTCTCGCCATCCTGCGACGTGCCGCTTATCCGGATTTTCCCTTTCTTTGCCGGGTCAAGATATTTAATCGCATTATCGAGCAGATTCGTAAAGACCTGGCTTATCTGGGTCTTATCGCCAAGGCACGAAGGCAGCTGATCTATTATCAGTTCGACCTTCTGCTTCTGTATCTGATGCTGCATCCCAAGGTTGACATTGCCGATCAATTCGTTCATATCCAGCGTTTCAATTTCGGTAGCCTCCCTTCCCAGTCTCGACAACTTGAGCAGTCCTCTCATAAGCATATCCATCTTTGTGGCGCTTGAACGAATATATTTTAGCGAAGCCGGGATGTCCTCTTTCAATACGGTCTGCAGTGAATTCTCTACATTCTCCGGAAGATCGGTATGCGTAAGCGTCTCTGTAAGTTCCTGACAACTGCTGGCAAGCTCGGAACTGAATCCGTCGATGTTAACCAGCGGCGACCTCAAATCGTGCGAAGCCGTATAGACGATGCTCTCAAGCTCTTCGTTTTTGGAGGCAAGTGTTTTAAGCAGAGCCTTTAACTCATCCTCGGTTTTATTACGCTGTATTATCCGCCACATCCCGTCCATAAGCAAAGTCAGTTGCCGCACATCAGAATTATCATACTCTTCTTCCTTATTACCGACACCTGCGACAGCAACAATCTTACCACCGTCAAACACCGGTATATTCATATGCCGCCTGATATGCACATGCCCCTCTGGATACCCCTTTTTCAGCGGTTCGGGACCCTGATAATCATTGGTAATGATTGGTCTTCTCTGACGCACAGCCTCACCCCAAAGCCCCGTTTCGGCAACCGGGTAAATCAGAGGCTTATCAATGATCGAACATTCGGCCATAGCTGTTCTCGACCAGGAATACATATTTAAAACTGTCTCATCGTCATTCATAAAAGCTATGTAACCTATCTTGCTTTTGGTCAGACTAATCGCCTGCTCAAGCGAAAAATCAACCAATTCCTTTTCTGTAACATCCGTCATCTGGTTAAGTTCTACAAGTACCTGTAAACGAGCCTCATCAAGGCGAATCGCTTCTGCGGCTTTTTTACGTTCGGTTATATCTGTAAGAATCGCCGTAAAAAACAGTCCTTCCGGAGTACTCCACTGCGAAAGAGACATCTCGATAGGAAATTCCAGACCGCCCTTTTTCAATCCATTAAACTCGACAAGTTTTCCGGTATAACTGCTTTTCCCGATCAACCGTATCTGCTCCAGATCGTGACTGTAAGCTTCGTAATGCTCCTCTGACAGGATCAGCGAGAACAACTGTCCCAAAGCTTCGGCGGATGAATATCCGAACATTTCCTCCGCTGCCGGGTTCCAGAAAATGATTTGACCGTAATTATTTACTGAGATCATGCCGCTGTTGGCATTTTCAGCAAGAGCTCGGAACCTCGACTCGCTCGATGCAAGAGCATCCTCGGCTCGTTTACGTTCATCTATATCTCTTACTAACGCAAGCATACACCTCTTGCCTTCAAGTACAACCGCCCTAAGACTCACCTCGGACCAGAAAACCCTGTCAAATTTATTTCTTAAACGCCACTCGAAGAGTTGCGTACCTTCTCTTCCGGCTTTTTTTATCATTTCAATGGCTTTTTTCTGGGTAAAACCTTCTTCGGCAACACTAATATCTCCGACAGACATATTCTGCAACTCCTCTGCGGAATAACCGAACATTATCCTTGTTTGCCTGTTGGTATTGATAATTTTTCCTGTATCGATTTCATGAATAAATATCCCGTCATTGACCGAATCAAAGATCGAACGGTAATTAGCCTCGGATATCTTTAGGGCCTCCTGAGAGCGTTTGCGTTCCGTAATATCACGCCCATAAAGATTCACATAGCCGGCTTCAGGAATCGGAGTGATCATAAAAGAATAGACTATTTCGGCCTGCTGTAACTCAATTATCTTTTCCACCTTCTCCGAAAGTGTGTCAGCCACATTTCTCTGCAAATAGTCCGGCACCGGTTCTCCAACAACACAATTCCACTCGTCCAACAAAGTTTTGCTGGCATCGTTAGCATAAAGCAGTTTACTGTCTCTGGATATTCGAAGAACAGGACTTTTATTCTCTGCCGGAAATCTGGCAAGGTCTGCTATTTCCTGCTCATATCGCTTACGTTCTGTAATGTCCTCGTAAGTGCCAAGAATACCGATAACCCTTCCCTCGCTGTCATGCAGTGGCACCTTATTGGTATCAAGCCATGCATTCGTACCGTCTGTCTGCTGTTGCGGTTCTATAATATGATACTCCGCCTTATCCGAACTCATTATGCGTTCATCGCAGCTTCTGTAAAAGTCTGCTTCCTCTTTTTTCCAGGCCATATCATAGTCAGTTTTGCCGATCAACTCTTTAGGTGTATCGAAACCTGCCGCGCGGGCAAAGTTCTGATTGCAGCCGGTATAAATCAAATTGCAGTCCTTCCAGAAAATAAACTGCGGAATATTGTCTATCACCATTTTCAGCATTGCTGAACTCTCTCGCAGTTTCTCCTCCGACCGCCTGCGTTCGGTAATATCACGATCAATCCCTCTGTAACCACAGCATTTACCGTTATCATCAAAGATCGGAACTCCGCTTGTCTCCAGAACAATCTGCCTGCCGTCTTTGTGAAGATTTATATTTTCGATACCCTCAAACGGTTTACCAACTTTTGATAATTCTGCGAAGCGAGCTTTAAGTCGTTCGGATTCTTCAGGCGGCATAAGATCACAAGGCCTCTTGCCAAGCACTTCCTGTGGTTCATACCCCAGTAGATCCTTTATCCTGGGACTTGCGTATACATATCTGCCATCGGCGTCAACTTCCCATATCCAGTCGCTCGTTGTTTCAACGATTGACCGGAATTTTGCCTCACTTGTCGCCAGCGCATCTTCTCGCTTTTGAATCTCATTAAGCATCGAATTAAACGAATCAATAAGCACACCGACTTCATCACTTCCATGTTCTTCTGCACGGATAGAATAATCTTTAGTCGTTCTTATCGCCCCTGCAGTCTCCGCAAGCGAAAGTATCGGACCGGATATAACACCTTGAAGCTTATTGGCGAGCAAATACGCACTTACCAGCGTGATGACAATGATAATGATTAGCGTTGTAAAAT
Source organism: Phycisphaerae bacterium (assembly GCA_021736615.1). Next base: position 7,094 of record JAIPFN010000124.1, read on the forward strand.
CCCATCTGAGAGAAGCGTAAACTTCTGTCTGGTCATCCAGTAAATATATCGACCCGATCTTTTTATCTTTGAAAAAAATGTCATGAAACAACGACAGGTAACCGCCCGAGTGCTCATACCCTCCATGAAGCATTGCAGGAGGCTCAATCGCAGGTCCGCTCCCCTGCCTTTGATAAACAGAAAAGGGCTTACCCTCGACGGTATATATGCAGGCAAAAACTATTGAACTGTCCGACTCAAGAGAAGATAATATCTTTTCGGCATCTTCCGGAACATTAAACATTAGAGCTGCTTGAATATTACTTCCGATTAATCTCGCCAGTGCCATATCTTTGTCAGCGTGATTCTTTCGCAAAAGCCAGAATGACGACACCATAAAGATCAAACATGAAAGCGTCACAACCGCCGCACTGGCGACCATCATAATAACCGTCAGCTTTTTCTTTATCGTCATATTCCGAAGTTTGATCATCGCCGTGTCCTCCCGGCAATTTCTTTTTCCTTACCCTTTTCTGAAAGTTTTGGAATTTCGACGACCTTAACGGCACTGCGAAGCAATTGCGAGTTCAACTGAATATTAGCCTTTTTCAAAGGAGTACGATTGATCTCCCAGCGAATCTTCTTTTTAACTTTCACCAGCTTTATCATTCCGCCGTACCTGAGAAAACCGTCAACATCGGCAATCGTCAGCACCCTGCTGTCTTCAAGCTCCTTGATAATTGTCGCCAAACTCCCCTTTTCCGAAGAACACACAAACAACAGTTTGCATCTTTCAATACCAAGCCCTTTCTTGTACTTACCATAACGTCTGACAATAAGCCTTTTGTTCAACGACTTGATAACCCTGCCCTCGACCCCGGAAAAACTATCCCCAAACGGATCCTTACCGATAATGCCAATACAAAGATCACCAACCTCACTACCACCATCGTCATCTTCATCGCTCTCGGGCCAACTGGCAAACAACAAAAAATTATACAAATAAACTGCCTTGATCTCATACTCCGAAGCCTGCTTTCCTGTTTTAGTAACATAGGCTATGGAACCATAAGACACATCAAAAAGTAGCATAATAAACGTAATGCACAATATTAAAAGCAATGATATAAGTTTTTTGTCAACTCTATTTATCATCTCAAATTTCAATCTCTCTTAAAACTTCTGTTATTGAACTGTTTTTTTATTAATATCGAATTGATCATTTACTAGAATTTATATTTGAGATTAACGTATAAGCTTCTCTGAATAAATCCGCCTCCAGTGGAAAAAAAACGATCCGGACCAAACTCCTGGTGATCATTATCGAATATATTTTGACCCCAGGCACCGATTTCCAGGTCTTTAGTCGGTTGCCAGATCAAACCGATATCAGTCCGGACAAAAGCCGGAACATCTTCGGTTCGGTTATTGTCATAGTAGTAAATTGCACCATTCAACGCGAGTTTATCAGTAACATTATAATAGGCCCTGATCTGAAACTGATTTTCAGGAGTTCTCCCTGCCGTTTCAGAGTCGTCAACACCTTCTAAGTCCATTTTCAGAAAAGTGTAGCTTGGGATCAGCTTTAATTTATCTGTTGGTCGCCAGTTTATCAGCAGTTCTGTTCCATAAGAGTAACCATCCTGACCATTGTCCCATTGAAACGTATCTGCATCTACCTGCTTTAATGTCTCGAGTTTGTCGAACTGATTCAGGAAGCACGCCATATCAAACGACAATTTCTCATTGGGTATTGCCCTGTAACCGACCTCATAAGCAATTAACTCTTCAGGATCAAAATCCCTGTTCGGAAGTATCTCGGAAATGCTGCCCGGAGCAACAACATCAAGAACGATAGTCTCATCATAGTTTGTAAGACTCGGAATTCTTAAAGCTCTGGAAACGGCGACCCAGACAGTATTTTTATCGTCAGGGGTCCAGACGTAAGAGGCCCTCGGCTGGAACTCGAAGTCAGTCAGATCATTATTCTCAAGCTTTGTCCCAACAGTCAATTTGCTTTCAGAGTCAATTTCAAAACTGCTTTGGACAAATCCGCTGAACGTATGAAGAATTCGGCTGTCAGGATTAAATTGTATCTTATCGATATTGTTAACAGCGGTTTGTATTCTCTTAAAACCAAGACCCCAGACCAGTTGATTAGACTCGTCAGTGAAAAAACTATGCTGAAAATCAATGTCGAATGTTTCATATTTCTCACGGAAATTTGCCTCGCTGCTGTCAACATCCCGTTTACTTCGGTCAAAATACATTTGAAGCGACATACGGGAATCTTCCGATATCTCGCGGCTCCAGCGTCCAAGCATATTCCAGTTATAAGTATCAATATCTGTATTTACAAGGGGATTTGTACCTGCTGAAATGTCTGCGACACGGATACCATTACCTGCTCTGTCAAAATGCCAGTCACCCTGAAATGTCAGGTTATCGCTATTACTAATCCCAAAATCTGTCCTGAAACCGGTTTGAAATGCACCCTGGTCATCTGTAAAACCCGGGTTTCCAAAAGTCTTTGATGAATCTGTTTCTTTTTCCATTGCATAAATACGATAAAATGAATTCTCTGATAATTTACCGCCGTAACGTAAGGACCCAAAACCTTTTTCCTCATTGCCCGCTCCACCCTGAACGAGTCCCCCCTGCGTATCTCTGGAATCTTTAGTTATGATATTTATTATACCAGTGAATGCATTTGCACCCCAGAGACTGCCGCCCGGACCTCGAATAACCTCGATTCTTTCAATGTCATCGAGAATATAATCCAGGCTCTCCCAGAACACTCCCGAAAAAATTGGAGTATAAACCGTTCTTCCGTCCACCTTAACAAGCAGCGTACGCCCAAAACGTTCGGAAAAGTTGCGCGAGGAAACCACCCATTTACCCGCATCGATTCTGGCAACATACAAACCGGGAACCATCCTAAGAAGTTCCGGGATACTCCTATGGCCGCTTCGCTGAATATCTTCATGTGTAATCACATAAATCGCAGCCGGAGACGTAAAAACATCCTGGCCCTGCGTACGAGTAACGGAAATAACCTCCATATCCATCAATTCCTCAAGCGGCAAATCGAACAAACCCCCGGCTTCGACCGCACCGTCATTAGGGTCGTTCGGGTCAACAGGTACAATTGAATTATCAGCTACATCACGCCTATCAGCCGCAAAAACCCCCGTCGCCAATAAAAACATCGCCGTCAGCAATACTAGAAATATCCTTTTTCGCACCATCAAAAAATGGCCCCCGCCATACGATTGATTTATTCACAAGTATAAAACCCAACCAGAAACCGCCCCGGTCCAACAAATCAATCATTCGGCACAAAAAGGATACTCCTTAAGTAAGATAATAAAAAAAACCGGCCAAAAGCCGGTCTTAGTGGTTATTCGATGAATGGTAGGATGGGCTGTGCCCATGCTGTTTACTCTTTTATTTAAAATTCTTTCTTCTTTTCTTCATGCCCTTCATGTCCTTCATGGTTATTAAAAATCCGCGTAATCGGCGTAATCCGCGGATAAAAAAATCAGTTCACCGTAGTCTCATACTTAACCCCATCCGGAACAGGCACAGGAACAACAACGCTAACCCCGCTTTCACCATCGGTCACTGTCGCCGAATCAACCGCAAGAAACGCCGTATAAGCACTCATCAAACCATACTCAAGAGCCGTATCTCGTATCGCTAGCGGTATCTGCGGATCATTATCATACGTCCCCATCGTCGCCAGGGACTCGATCCTCTTACGTGCCCACACGCACGCGATACCTTCATGTTTGCTCGACGGGTCGTCAAGATCGACCGGAACTTCAATAACCTCATCGGCGCCTTCAACCGTCCCGCTTATCGTAATAGCCGAAGTCCCCTCTCCCTTAAACCTGCCCGTGATAACTATCGGCCGTCCGACAAACAGATCGCTCACACGGCTTGGATAAACGTCAAAAACTTCCATCCCGCCAAAGTCGATCCCGACATCCGTCATCGCCGGATGCGTGATCCGGTCATAAAACGCGTCGACGATCTCACCACAGCTGTCATCAAGCCCCACATAAGCAACCGCCCCCTTGCCAAGTTTCGCCATCCTGTCAAGCAGATACCGGTTAGGTGAAGAACCAACCCCGAAACTGAATATCCGGCTATCGCCGAGTTTAGCCTGAACCGCCGCGAGTATCTGCTTTTCATTACCGATAAACCCGTCGGTCATAAACGACACAAACCGAAACCGATCAGGGTCATGCTCAAAATCCAAAGCCGCCTTGATCCCCTCGATCATCTGCGTCCCCCCGCTGCCCTTGAGCGATTCGACAAACTCCAGACCCTTTGCAATATTATCAGGCGTCGCGATAACCGGATCGGCACCTAACTTCGAAGCATTGCTCGAAAAACGAATGATCTGGAAAGTATCGTCGGGTCCAAGCTTTCTAAGTGCCCGCGATATCGCGTCCTTGGCCTTAGCCATCGGCTTGCCTCGCATCGACCCCGAACAGTCCAATACAAATATCATCTCCATCGCCGCCCGCTTAACATTCTTCAAACTCTCCGGCGGATAAACCATCATCGTAAAAAATCCCCCCCGCTCGTCACGCGTAGTAACCACAGCCGACTTAACCTTTTTACCCGCAACACGGTACCGCAACACGAAATCCTTATTCGGTATACTGTCGTTTTCGCTTATGGCAACATTGACACTGTTTTTCCCATCAAACTTCTTGCTTATAGCATGGTTCGCCGACCGAACTTCCTCGATCTTAACCCCCGCGTCAATATCGACAGCAAGCGAAATATCATGCCCGCTGCGCTGGGTCGGCTTTAAATACTGAACTTCCGTCTTTTGCCCGGAAGTTCCTCGTTTACCCGCGGCAACGGCGCCTACACCGTCTGTACTGCCCGGAGGGTTATAACGCGGCCCGACCACCATCGGGAACACAAACTCATACCACCCGTCGACATACTCCAGCGTATTGAAATACTTGATGTCGATGTCGATATTCTTACCCGGCTCGATGTTTGCAACCTTCTGCGTAAAAATATTCGCCCTTTCCTGGGTAAGCAAACTGGCCACATGCCCCTGCTGCTTGGCCTGCCGGTAAATCTTCTCGGCCTCTTTACGCTCACGGATGATCCCGCGAATCTTCCTGTCGCCGACGGTCATAATAAACTCGTTAACCGCCGCGTTTTGCGGAAGCGGAAAAACATAAACCGCCTCGATCTTCGTATCGAACGGATTTTCAAACTGCTGCTGAACCCGCACAGAAGCAATATACCCGGCAATCTGCCCGCTGACATCGGTATGCTTAAGCGGCAAAGGCACATCCTCCTTACCATCGCCCATCTTAGCCAGCAAAGCACCAGTCCCTGCACCGTCGTCATCAGCAACTCCCCCCTGCGGCCGCCTCGAAATAATCCAAATCTCATCGGCATCAACATGACGAAGATCAACAACCCCCTGCCTCTCAGCGTGACGATAACCCACATCACCGCTGCTTCTATCAGCGAATAAACGCTGCGTTGTCGGAACTTTACTCAAAACCGCAGCACGCTCTCCCTTACCATTAAGACGAACAGAATTCCGGCCTTCACGAAGCACAACAGGACTCTCAGAGATGCTTGAAGTAATCCCTGTAGAAACACGTTTAGATTCATTATTAATATTATCATACCTGGTCCCAACGGTGGCCGTCTTTTTGGACGACACATGCCCATCATTAAAAGTCACAATCGATTCATAATTGCCATCAGGACTGCTATTAGCAACCGGCCCTGGTGCACTCCTTATACGTTTTCTCGTAATCGCATCTAAATCTTTCTGCCCGTCTTTTTTACCTCCGGTAACATCATCCTCCCAATTCTTTTGAGCCAGAATATTTTCGGCACTGGGATTAGTCACCCCATCCCCTTCATTCTCTGCAATCTCCCGCTTATCCATCTTCTCGTCAGCACCTGCAACAACCCTGAAGCGTCCTATCTGTCTAGGTTCATCATCACGTGCCATTTCTTTATCTCCACACCCGACAAATGGAACCAGAATTGTCATGGCAACCAACAATAACGAAATCGAAATTCTATTTTTCACGTCAAATCTCCTGCAAAAGTAAATAACAATAAATCAAAAACCAAAACCAACATTTAATAGTCTTCTCTTTTTTTATATTTTTCTCTTATCTCTCCCTTTTCCTCTTTGTCGCTGAGCAAAGCGAAGTCCCGGGTTCACGTCGGGATGGCAAAAAAGAAAAACAAGCCCAACTCACAAAAGTTGCAAGCAGCATTTCACAAAACAAACACCGCTGTTTTTATATCTTTGTTTTTAATCCGCGTAATCGGCGTAATCCGCGGATAAATTCTTTTTGGTTGCGGCTATGCTGCTCCGTGTAATCTGCGGATAAATTCACTCAACAGTAACCGCAGCCTCAATCGTCTTACCGTCACCATCGCCGACGACATTGACAATCACCTGATACTCCGGCAAAACATCGCCGCTAACCTGCATATGAAGCGTAGCGACCCTCGTCCTTCCCACCGGCAGATCGTCCTGTGTACTGAATTTCGCAAGTATGATCCTGCCTTTCATAAGAGCAGCCGGATCGTAATACGGAGGTTTCTTAAAAGCGGCATGTTCGCCCCCTTCGACACCGACGATCTTAACATCTCCCTTAAGTGCCTTTATCTCCACCTGGTATACCCCAAGCGAATTATCGCCCGAGTCAACATAAACCCCCACCGGCACAAAGAAAACCGACTCCTCACCACGGGCAGCACTGGAATCGCCCCGCGCAGCCGGCTCTGACCCGGCAACGCCGGCCAGCACCAGAACAAAAACAAACGCTTTTAATATACTCGATAATTTCATGGTCATGCTCCTTTGTTAATCCGAACCGCCCGTGCGGCAACCGCATCAATATCCTTACCGTCAACAACCCCGTCACCATTAATATCCCACTGAAGATCAACCCGCTCGCTCGCCTCGACCCGCCGTGCAAGCACAAACGCGTCAAGAATATCAACCCGCCCGTTACGGTCAACATCCTCCTTAACAGCCTGCATATCAACCAACGCCACTGTCCTGGAATCCATGTCCCCGTCGCCGTCAAAATCATGCACAAACGCAAACACAACAACCGCCGCCACAGCCGCAGCCGAAACCGCCCAGCGCCCGATCCGAAGCCGCCAACGCTTTTTACCAAGGTGCTTTCGCGCCTCAGCCAAAATCGCCCGGTCAACCTCAACCGGAACACCCCGCCGGGCCCCATACAGAGATTTAAGGTCGCCAACAAACTCGCCGCCAACCTCAAACTCGCCGCCATCTTCAATTTTATCATATTTATCATTCATTATTGCATCTCCACAACCTTAAGCACCCAACAACTCAAAAAAGTCACAAAAAAATAAAAAAAACATCGTAGGGTGTACTTTAGTACACGCGTTCGCTTACCCCAGAAAATACTTACGAACATCCGCATTACCACGAAGCTTCCTTAAACCCTTATACAACCAAGACTTAACTGTACTGAGAGGTACCTTCATAATCTCGGCAATCTCATCAAGCGAAAAACCGTCAACAAACCGCAGCAGCACGACCTCCCGCTGATTTTCCGGCAAAACATCCATCGCCGCGCGTAATTCGGCCCGCTGAATATCAAGTGGATTTTCTGCCTCTGCCTCCTCATTACTGAATGCGACCTCCGTCGAGACAAACTTAAACCGCCGCCGTTTTTTCCCTGCAGTTATCGAAAAATTCTTCACGACCGGATAAAGAAATGTAGTCATTTTGGCGGTAAGCACAAACCCCGGAAACTTTTTGAGCAGATACATAAAAGTCTCCTGCAAAACATCCAGAGCCTCTCCGTCCCTGCCCGTAAACCGCCGCGCCAGGTTATAAACCCAGTCCCGATAGCGGGTGTATAAAACCTCAAACGCACCGTCGTCGCCGCCATTGATCTCTTCGATTAGTTCTCCGTCAGTCTTCATATGAAAGACAAAATAACCAAACAAACCAAAAAAAACAAGAACAAAAACCGTAGGGTGGTCCGTGCCCACGCTGTCTTATTGCTTGGTTATTGGTTATTCCGTGTTGGATGTTGGATATTCAAAAACCCCAACAAAACAAGCTAAACCCACAAAAGTTGTAAGCTAAACATCACCTTACACCTTACGCCTTACACCTTTCGCTTTTCGCTTTTCGCCTTACTCCAAAGTAGGCCGAACAACCTCCCCGCGCAACTGAGCCTCGCCCCCTTCCTTCTCATAAACCCCATAAAAGATCGAGCAGGAATCCAGCCAAACAGTTATCCGATGCATATCTTCATCAGAAAGCTTAACATCATGATGTCCCTTTTTCAGCATCTGATAAAGCTTAGAAGCCCGCGCCCCAAACTGCCCCGGCGTAGTCCGCACCGAATTACCATAGCTCCAGAACCCGTACTTCTCAGCAAGACTGTGATAAGACGCGTACCACTTATTGCGGCCATTGGCGATAACCTCACTATCCAGCCGCGGCGCCTTATCCGGATGCTTCTGATGACACCCAAGACAATTCTTCTCCAGCACCGGCTGCACCAGCCGCGGGTAGCTGAAAGGATTCGTCCCGTCAACATCCGGCTTGAGTCTGGAAGGCCCCCTGCGCATAGCAAGCGGAATAGACCTCATCGCCTGCGGCGCACGCTGTTTGGGCTCATGGCAACCCTGG
>JAIPFN010000125.1 GCA_021736615.1 Phycisphaerae bacterium
CGTGGTGTCGTGAAAAACTTTTCTAAACAAAAAGGCTTGAAATGTCAGCACATCATTCAGACATCCAGCATGATCCGGAAATGTTCAAAGGGCTTGATTTTAATTGGGCAGCTCTGACGGACACCGGACTCTGCCGGGATAAAAACGAAGATGCCTTTCTTATCGAACCGGAGATAGGATTATTCCTGGTCTCCGATGGTATGGGTGGACATCCCGGCGGTGACCTCGCTTCGGATTTTGTTGCCGGCAATTTGTCTGTTTTGATCGAAAGCTCACTGCACTCACTGCGGTCGCAAAATACTCCGTCAATTCGTCGACTGCTTAAACGATCGATCCACCGTCAAAGCAATGAGGTCAGATGGGAAGGTCAAAGCGAATCAGGGTATGCAAATATGGGAGCAACGGTCGTCTTGTGTCTGTTGATAGGCGGCAGGGCTCATGTGGCAAACCTTGGAGACAGCCGCCTATATCGCCTGCGAAAGAATAACCTAATGCAGATTTCCCGCGATCACTCTGTTGTAAACGAACTTATCGAAGCAGGAAAGCTTGAACCCGAAAATGCAGATGGACATCACGCCAGCGGGCTGATTACTCAATACATGGGCATGGACGAGCCTGCAGAACCGGATATCCGATCATTTAAGCTTTGTTCCGCCGACCGCCTGTTACTCTGCTCGGATGGCCTGACAGACATGCTCGATGAAACAGAAATAAAGACAATACTTCAGGAAAACGCTGATCCCCAAAAAGCAGCGAAGACCTTAGTTGAACTGGCCAACAAAGCCGGCGGCTATGACAATATAACAGTTATTGTTATTGATTGGTTTTAAGGGGCCCGGAGCTTTTAGTAGTTGGCAGGTTAAAAAAGACGTGTAATCCTGCGATAAATGTGGTTAAATATCACCTATGCCTAAGAAAAAACAGCCTAACCGCAAGTATCTGCCAAAAGATCTGGAGATACTTTACGAAGATAAAGATATTCTGGTTATCAATAAGCCGGCAGGCCTTTTGACCGTGGAGACGGCGACTAATAAAACCCAAACGGCTCACTATATTTTAACAGATTATGTGCGTAAAGGGAGTCTTAAGTCACGCAAACGCCTTTACATTGTTCACAGGCTTGACCAGTGGACATCAGGGGTGCTTATTTTTTGCAAAAGCGAAGATGCCAAGCAGCGATTGCAGGACAATTGGAAGCAGACGCAAAAGACATATGTCGCGGTCGTTCACGGCCAGCTAAAACCGAAAGAGGGGATCATAACCTCTTACCTCTATGAGACCAGGAAATATGTTGTCCGCTCGACAACCGATAAAACAAAAGGCAAACTGGCACAGACTGCTTATAAGGTGCTTAAAGAGGCAGGGCAGTTTAGCCTGGTGCAGCTCGATCTTTTGACTGGCCGAAAGAATCAGATACGTGTCCATCTAGCTGATAAGGGCAATCCAATCGTCGGTGACCGTAAATACGACAAAGATAAGGGTGCCTACAAACGTTTAGCCCTTCATGCCAAATCAATTTCCTTCACTCACCCAACCACCAGCCAGCTTATGACTTTTGAAGCCAAACTGCCAAGTTACTTTAAAATAGATTCCCCACCTTAGGTGATTGGAAAAGATTCCTGACAACCTTTACTAATTGAAATTCCAAAAGAACTCTAATCGATGCCATTTGGGCCCGAGCCAGTCAGTCAAATAGCGAATGACTTTGCCAATACTGTTTGCGACAAATGACAACTTCCAATGTTAACCGTTAACAGCACCCTTTATTAACATCTAGTCGTCTTGACGTAGCCACTCTTCACTAAACGAGTATAAATCAAATGTATTGTCTAAACTGTCATTGACTTTCGAAGGCAATGATTGGGCAAAAATTGAAAAATCTATAAGATTGACCACTCCGTCTTCGTTAAGGTCTGCTTTAAGATTGGGCCAGAGTATCTGTAGGCCATCAAGTCCGAAATCGTCGAGGTCTTCCATCGGTTCGAATTTTTTGACCAGATCACGATTCCTGGCAATGACCTTGCCATACGAACTGAGCAAGTCTCCATGTCCGATCATCCCATACGTCACATCGCATAATGATGTCTTTGTTGAAAACCATACTTCCCCGTGGGGCCAGACAAACACTGCGTCGAGACCGGCATCGACTGGGGCAAAGGTTGGGCACAGATCAAATCGGGAAAGAAGGTCCGCGTTTGTTCTGAAGATATATCCTTTTTCGCTGAGAAGATCGCCGTTTGAAATGGTGATCCCGCGATTTTCCGAGAAAAAGTCCTTATTACTAGAAAATAGCAATTCACCTTGCCGTGTCCGCGCCGCGGCATCAAGCCCGACATCCGGCACAGGCGGCATCGGCATAAACGGGCCTATCAAATCGATGTAAGACTTGATGATCGCTCCCTGTTCACTCAGCAGATCTCCCTTGTGCAGCGGCCCAAGCGTCTCGCTGAAGACATCGTCGGTAATAGAGAACCATATCGGATGACATCTCTTTGACGCAACAGACGGATTTGTATACCTTCCAAACATTACTGCGTCAAGCCCCAGGTCCGGCACAACCGGCATGATCCCAAGCCTTGCTGTTAATTGATTGTTTTTGCGTATGACACGGCCGGATGTGCTTATCAGATCGCCTTGGCTGACTTTAACGCCCGATGAAGCTGTAAAGCCGCTTGAGGTTGAGAACAATAATCTCGGCCACGGCACAGCGACAAGGTGAAGGCGGAAATATTGAAGAGGATCTTTCGGATCGACCTGGACAAGGTCTATCTCGATCCACGGATAGCTGATCGTCGGAACACTAAACCCGCTGTCGAATAACAGCGGCGGCGAGTCGTTGATGTGCCCTTTGAGTGTCATCCGTTGTGTGAGGGCAACTTCGCCGCCATACTGGTAAGTACCTTCGGTAAATTCGCTCTTATATGGATTGGTTGTTGCAGTGCTGGACAGGTGAAAATTGCATATAGCGTAATTTGTAAAGAGTGGGTTTGTATTGATACGCTTAAGATAGAATGAACCCTGCACCGGCGACATTAAGGTCGGCCGATCCAGCAGGTCGGTATCGTCAACAAGGAACGAACCTTCAACCAGTTTGTAGGGCACAGCAGAGACAGTGTAAGAGTTATCACTAAAAGAATCAGTATCAGCAAACAGCGGTACGTTCAAGCCAGAAATGACAAACCAGATAAATACTAGTAATAAGATCATTGTTCTCATTTTAACTCTCCTTACTTAAAAGAGTTTGCAGTGAGCTTTTAATGAGAAGATGCATTCGATGAGTGAATAACAATCAAAAGAAGTAAACTGCAATACTTCTCTGAAACATAATTTAATTATACCCTGCATTAAATGATTTGCAAAAGAAAAATTACGATTATACGCTTTTTCAAAGTCAACTAAAGGCCAGTTTATCGCGAACAAAGGCTTGGCTTAATGCTGCGCAACAATGTCTTGAAAGCCAGGAAGTATCACCATATAATCAACGCAAGAACCAAAACACTATATAAAGTTATCAAAGAGCATACCGTGCCGAGCACTATTGCTCCCGGCGCCTTTAATAAGCAAGCATTGACAGCCATATTTAAAGATACCTGGCGACAACTTTGTTGTATCGGTTACTTTCTGAATTTGCATGCACTATCAGTTTTGCTTTTGCGAAAAAGTATCTTGAAAATAAGGTCTTGAAAATGATTCCAGTTTTTTGTATGATCGTATTTGATCACATAGTGTCTCTAAAGATGTTCAAATATTAAATTGCTGATCCTATTATTTTTACCATTACCCGGAGCAAACTCAATGTGCGGAATATTCGGAGTCTTTGACAGATCTGATAGTGAACCGGAAGTTAATCTTCTGGGCGATTCTCTGGGTGCACTTTCTCACCGCGGTCCAGACGGTAAGGGCATGTTTACCGAATCGGGCATTGGACTTGCACATTCAAGATTATCACTTCTTGACCTTAGCGAAAAATCAAATCAGCCATTCCATAGCAGTGATTCCAGGTATGTTTTAGTTTATAACGGTGAAATCTATAACTACCAGGAGATACGATCAGAACTTGAAAGAAAGCAAATTGTTTTTCGTTCTGAGGGCGACACAGAAGTTTTGCTGGCAAGCCTGATCAATGAAGGAATAGACAAAACTCTCATCAAATTGGAGGGTATGTTTGCATTCGCTCTTTATGACAGAGTTGAAAAGACTTTGACGCTAGCGAGGGATCGTTTTGGTATCAAGCCCCTTTATATTTATAACGACGGCAGCAAGTTTATTTTTTCCAGTGAAATCAAAGCTATGCGTCCGTGGTTTCGTTTCGAGCCGGAACACATACAGATAGCCAACTATGTTTCCGGCGGTAATGTGTCTGTAGTTGGCGAGACTTTTTATCGAGGAATAAAAACTGTCTCACCGGGTACGGTGATACACGTAAAACCGGATGGAAATGCCGAATACAAAAGATATTTCACGCTTGGAGACATGTGTGATCCGGGCGAAATTCAAAGGCTGAAATCGGCCAAACCGATCGATGTTATCAATGAAACAGAAGAATTGCTGCTTGAAAGCGTAAAGATGCGAATGATAGCTGATGTTCCCGTTGGTGCTCTATGCAGCGGCGGAGTGGATTCATCGGTAATCATGGCAATGGCATGTAAGTATCACAACAACCTTGCAGTTTTTCATGCAGATGTAACAGGCCCTGACAGCGAATATGATGCGGCCAGAAAAATGGCCAAACACTTGAACCTTGACATGCTTACAGTCAAAGTTACCGACGATGATTACATTGATACATTTGCCGAAGTCACCGAACATTACGGCCATCCGTTTGCCTATCACCCGAATTCGACTCCTTTCCTGGCCGTTTCGAAGCTTATTGGCCAAAACAATATCAAAGCTGTTCTTTCAGGTGAAGGTTCCGATGAGTGTTTTACAGGTTATAACAAGTTGGTTTTTAATATCCCGGAATTTATCAAGGAAAACCTTAGAGAATCCATTATTTGCCACTTTTATAAAATAAAGAGAATGCTAAAAGGCCTTCCTGCAAAAAAGCGGTTGCCTAACAAGGGGCTTGAGAGAGAGTTTCTGTCAGGTTTTACGGGCGATATTGAAGACCTTAGAAATATCGAGGCACTTGAAAAGGCAACCGGCAAAAAAATCACGGATTCGGAAACAAGCACACTTAAATTCCTGAATTACCATCTGCAAACGCTGCTGCACCGGAACGACTGCCTTGGAATGGCAGCTGGAATCGAATCGAGATTTCCATTTCTTTACAGTAAGTTTGTAAAGCTTGCAATTAATATGCCGTATAATTATAAGGTTAGGTTCTCGCCGACATGTCTTGACAAACGTCATTACTTTATGCGTGACAAGTGGGTATTGAGAAAAGTTGCGGACCGTTACCTGCCAAAGGAACTTTCCCAGAGAAGGAAATTAGGTTTTCCGGTAAGTGCTTTCCGGCGAATGGAAGTCAGCAAAGAGTTTTTTACGGGCTCTTTTGTTTCAGATTTCCTTTCATTAACAAGGGCCGACCTGGATCACATATATTCAAAAGCAACGCAAAAGCAGTTTATGAAACTCGTATTTCTCGAGGTCTGGGCACAAGTATGCCTGCTTAATAACTCCAAAGATGCCGTTACCGGCAAACTTCGTAGTAATATTGAGATTCGCAGCGAATAAAAATCTTGCATGAAAATTGTGTTTCCTGCTCATCTCATTTTTCTGGTTAGGTAAACTCAATCCTTAACGAACCGCCATTAGCTCCGGAAGCCTTTTTCGGGGGTTTAGGTAGTCTAGTTCGGGGAATAGTCGTTTTTGCAAGACAATTCGGCATTGAAACAAGTGGTTATCGATGTTTAAAATTCCGCAAACTCGAAACCGGTACAGAAACGGTACACTTTGGTACACTTTTTTTGGGCACCCACAAGGGATGCCCCTACTGTAGTTTATACTTCATTAGCTTCTATGCACTTCATCATTTTGCGGAGGTTTCTGCCTACCTATTCAAGTCGGCTTGTGTTAACTAGCAGCTCTTGATATTTTTTGAGGGTTTCTGGTGAATAGGGCGAGTATGAGAATTATTACCGGCAGAACAAGAGTGCTCAGGGCTGCGTTGCGATAGCTGCCCAATAACATTTTGCCATAACTAAAATATGCCGGGCCTATGGCGCTGGCAATGACAAGTGCGGACATGTACACACCGCTGATTGCACCGAGGTGTTTTCGGCCGAAGTATCGAGGGAAAGTTACGTTGCTAAGTACGCCCCATGTTCCTCCGGCAAGTCCAAACCCAATAGTCGTAACTATCCAGCCTGTTGACGTATTGAACCAGGCAAGGCCCAGAGTATAACATGCGATTGTTGCCGCAAGCATCATAAGCACGTACCTTAGTCGAAAGCGAGTGTAGTCGACAATAAAACTTATGACAAAGCGAGCGGGGATAGCAATAAAACTTGAATAGAAAAACATCAGGACGGCTTGTTCGCGTGTTTTTTCCATCTCCTGACCAATTGAAGTTATATGAAAAGCGATAGCTGTAACTATCAAACCGTGAGCGGCAAGACCCAGTACAAACGCCCAGAAGGAAAGGCTGCGCAGAGCCTGCGGGCGGGTGAACTGGCGGTGAACGGTGTGGAGTTGTTTGCGAGAGTTTTGCTGCGAGGTACTTTCTGTAAGGCCATCCATAGTCAGGCCGCATTCTTCGGGATTGTCCCGAAACAAGAGCATGCCTATTAAAGTCATAACTATGCCGACAATACCTGCCATAATGTAGCAGGCCCCTTGCCAGCCGAAAGAGTTTATGAGTTTATTGAGCAGCCATGGTGCGGCATTGAAGGAAAACGCTATCGGGATGCCTGCGATAGCGGTCGCCATGCCTCGCCAGTTGTTAAACCAACGCCCCATTGCGACACGGCCTACCATTGTCATGTTGCCCTGGCCAAAGAAGCGAACCAGGAAAAACGCAAACGAAACGATTATCATAGCCAGCCAGGCAACCTTGAATTTGGAAGAAAGAAAAGTATTGATAGTGCCAACGTTGGCGAAAATCAACAGGCTAAGTGCAAGTCCGATCGAAGCGAAAGCACTCATGAAACGCACACCGATACGGTCGAGGATTTTGCCGGCGAATGGGAGGATCAGGCCGCTTGTGATGGTACCAATCATATACGCAAGGCTTAGCTGGTTACGAGTGATGTCAAGTGCAGCTAATATATAGTCAGTAAAGATGCCGATGCCCGCGGTTTGTCCGGGCATGGAAAAGATGATGGAGATTGTCGAAACGGCGACGATAACCCAGCCGTAAAAGAACGGACATTTAGCGGGAGCAAAGGGAGTGTTGGCCCATTTGGAATAAAATGGCGGTGCATCGAGTGTTTGTTTTTCGTTATTCATTATTTGTTGGTTATTGCATTATTATATGATATTTAACTTGTTTTTGCCTGAGTATATTGGCGAGCATATCCCGCAGGGGTATACAGTCAACCACTCAAAAAAGTTTACCATAGGTTTACCGTTTCTTTACCGCTTTTTCAATCGCGGGATTTTAAATGTCCGCTATATCCGCTGATTATTGCATTTCTGGCCTGATTTGAGGCTTTCTCGATATACAGGGCAATATTGACATAGTACGCCCGCTCCGTTAACCTTGCCAAGGAAAAGCCTTGACCGCATCGGAACTTGATGGCATCTGCTGCTAGCGAAATCGATTGTGAGTATGGCCATAAACTTAATGAGCAATGACCTATTAGTTATTTTTATCAAAGCACGCAAAATCGCCATTTACATAGGCAATAACATGGATTTTCTTAAAAAAGGTACCGTAGCCCGTTTCATTCCCGTTTTCGCCGGAGCTAGCCAAATGAAGCCATTTTGCCTAAACCCCCTAAAAAGACTCCCGGTGTTTTTAATTGTCCCTTTTTAATTGTCCCCGGTGTTTTTAATTGTCCCTTTTACTTTCGTTTGCGGAGGATCATGCAGCCGATACCCAAAAGCAAAGCTGTTGCCGGTTCTGGGATAACTGCTATAAAAGCTTCTCCGCTTGAAGTTAGGAAAAGTGGAGTTCCTCCGGTCACACTTGATGTGGCGCCATATCGAAAAGAATCAATGCCATCTGTCAAAGGATGTGATAAAGGTGTGGAATGATTGCTTCCCATGTCAAAATAATCAAAATTGACTTGGATATCTATATTTAACGCTGATAGAAGCTCGTTGATGTGTGTGTGACATTGGTTCCTTAACAATGCCTCGCCAATGACAAAGAGTGAACCATTGGTTTCAATAAACCCGGAAATAGCTTCAACCTCTGATTGAGAAAAGGCGCGATTGGGGGTTGATAAAATTAGTAAGTCTATGTTTTCCAAGTCAGAATTTGTAATTGCACTACCTAAAGTACTAGAAGTAACTCCTGGCAAACTGTTATAATAGTCTTTAATTCGATGTATAGACAAAGGGTATTCAGAATAACGAGATAGTGCTACGTTAGTGCCGTCATCTAGGATATTAGAAAAAAAAGTTTGATTACCTGGTATTGTCTCATGATATCTATCGGCAAGATAGAATGCGGGTGTGGCATCTCCTGACACAACAATAATTCCGCTGCAAATTGATGATCCACTAAATAAAATCCCCAGCGATGCAATTATTACCCAATTAGACCGAGTTGCATTTCTCATCTTCTTCTCCCAAGCAGACATTTATTATCATGAATAAGTTAATTGATCCATAACATTACAATTAATTTCAATGTATCATTATCCGGATTTTAAAGTATATGTCAAGATAAAAATCGGGAGCCTTTTTTGGGAGGTAGTTGATTTGGCGTGTTTGCTGATGTGTTTTCTGGTGGTAAAGGGGGCTTTGGAGGGCGCATAAAAAAAGGGCTATAGTCGAAACTATAGCCCTTTGGAAAATACGCTTTTAAGCAGATATTGTGCTTATACTTCCTTGGCGTCTACCCACTTCATCATTCTGCGGAGGTTTCTGCCTACTTCTTCGAGCTGGCTGCCGTGGTCTGCATCGTACTTGGCGTTGAATTCTTTCAAGCCGCCCTTGTATTCTGCAACCCACTCTTTTGCGAATTTGCCTGAGACGATCTCGCCGAGAACCTTTTTCATTTCGGCTTTTGTTTCTGCGGTGATGATGCGGGGACCGATGTGCAGGTCGCCCCACTCGGCGGTGTTAGAGATGCTGTAACGCATGTAGCTAAGTCCGCCCTGGTACATCAGGTCGACGATAAGTTTTACTTCGTGCATACATTCGAAGTATGCGATCTCCGGCTGATAACCAGCTTCGCATAGAGTTTCAAAACCAGCTTTGATCAGTGCACTGAGTCCGCCGCAAAGAACGACCTGTTCGCCGAAGAGGTCCGTTTCGGTCTCTTCTTTGTATGTTGTCTCGATGATGCCGGCACGTGCTCCGCCGATTCCGTTTGCCCATGCAAGAGCGATGTCTTTTGCGTCGCCGCTTGCGTCCTGCTCAACAGCGATAAGGTTTGGAACGCCGCCGCCCTTGACAAATTCGCTGCGAACGAGGTGACCGGGACCCTTGGGGGCGATCATTACTACGTTGGTGTTCGCAGGCGGAACGATGTACTTAAAGTGAATGTTAAAGCCGTGACAGAAACCGAGCGTCTGGCCTGCGACGAGGTTCGGGGCGATCTGAGTTTCATAAACCTTTGCCTGTACTTCGTCCGGCAGGGTGATGATGATCAGGGACGCACCGTTCATAGCTGCCTTGATGTCAGTAGGTACAAAACCGTGGTCCTTAGCGAGGCTGAAATTATCTGTTCCTTCGATTTCGGCGATCGCAACTTTGATTCCGCTGTCGCGAAGGTTCTGCGCGTGGGCGTGGCCCTGGCTGCCGTAGCCGATAACCGCTACTGTCTTATCCTGCAAAGGTCCGATTGGGGCCTGATCTTCGTAATAAATTGTTGCCATGATTACTCCTGTATTCTTCTTCTAATCTTCCTGATAATTTACTGAATTTAACTTTACACAACCGTGTGTAAAGCCCGGCCCAGCGGCCTGTTAATTATAAATTGTACTGTTATTAAATTGTTTTAGCTAATCACCATTTATGGTTTTGCTGGTCCTTGGCATCGCGATAGTACCTGTCCGAACGACGCTTTTTATGCCGTACTGTCTGCACGAATCTATGAAAGATTCAATCTTCGCTTCCGGCCCGCAAACCTCAATCATAACAGATTTTGCGCAGATGTCTACAACTTTTGCATTATACAGCTCGGCAAGTGTAAGAATTTCCAGCCGTTTCTCTACTGGAGCCGTAACCCGTAATAACATTAAATCACGAGCGACAACGTCCTGACCGACGAAATCCTGAACTTTCACTACCGTAACGATTTTTGCAAGCTGCTTTCGAACCTGCTCAACGACCTTATCGTCGCCGATTACTACTATTGTCATCCTACTGAGCGTCGGATCGTCTGTCCGGCCGACTGCCAGCGAATCAATATTAAACGCTCTGGCGGCAAACATTCCTGCCGCATGGGCCAAAACGCCCGGTTTATTTAGAACTAATGCACTAATTAAATGTTTCATTTTTATAAGTCCTTATATCTAAACTTCTTACGAAAACCAAAATTAGTAATTCGTAATTAGTAATTCATAATTAAATCACGCCATGCTTTCGAAAATATCCAGTCCGTCCATCTCGTGGAGGGCTTTGCCCGTTGCGACCATTGGCCATACGTTTTCTTCACGTTCAGTCATGAAATTGACCAGGCACGGGCCTTTTGCGGCCAGCATCTCTTCGAGACCGGCAGTTACGCCGTCTTTCTTGTCGACGGTGATGCCTTTGGCTCCGAAAGCTTCGGCAAGGACAGCAAAATCGGGATTTTGAAGTGAGCTGCACGAATAACGACGGTCATAGAACATTTCCTGCCACTGGCGAACCATTCCCATATACCCGTTGTTTAACAGGACTATTTTGACGGGTACCTTGTACTGGACAGCTGTCGAAAGCTCGGTAAGCGTCATATTGAAGCTGCTGTCGCCGTCGATGTCGATAACTGTCTTGTCCGGCATTGCGATCTGTGCTCCGATGGCAGCCGGCAGACCAAAGCCCATCGTTCCCAACCCGCCAGAGCTGATAAACTGCCTGGGATGGCTGTATTTGTAGAACTGGGCGGCCCACATCTGGTGCTGTCCAACGCCGGTAGCGATGATCGCTTCACCCTTTGTCAGGCGGCAAAGCTCTTCAATAACATACTGAGGCTTGACGGCGTCGGCTTTGCGGTCGTAGTTGAACGGATGCTTCTTCTTCCAGCCGGCGATTTTTGCGAACCATTCGTCACGCTGACGGTATTCAACCGCTTCGGTCAGATCGGTAAGTATTAATTTTGCATCTCCGACAACCGGGATATCGACATGGACGTTCTTGGATATACTCGCCGGGTCTATATCAACGTGGATTATCTTTGCATGCGGAGCGAAAGTTTTCAGCTTACCGGTTACGCGGTCCTCAAATCTCGCACCGATAGCGATAAGCAGGTCAGCTTCCT
The DNA here is from genome assembly GCA_021736615.1 of Phycisphaerae bacterium. The sequence goes on from JAIPFN010000125.1 coordinate 11,516, forward strand.
GAACAGCGAAGTTAGCGTACGCCGATCCGTGCATTCCGAGCATGTCGAGCGATTCCGGTTTGGACTGGTCAAACGCGCCAAGCCCGAGGAATGTCGTAGTTACGGGCAGGTGTGCCTTTTCGGCGAACGCACGTAACTCATTGCTGGCATTTGAGATAATGATCCCGCCGCCCGCGTAGACAACCGGTTTTACCGAAGCGTTGATCGCCTGGGCAGCGACAGCTATCTGTCTGGCGTGGCCTTTTATGCGAATTTTGTATCCGGGCAAATTCATTTTCGTAGGAGGCTTAACTTCTGTCTCGGCAATCTGCATATCTACGGGAATATCGATAAGAACCGGCCCAGGACGACCGCTGGTGGCGATGTGGAATGCCTCGCGGATGGTCTGCTGGAGTGTGGTTACGTCCTTAACTATTACATTGTGCTTTGTGACAGGCCGGGTGATACCGGTGGTGTCGGCTTCCTGGAAAGCGTCGTTGCCGATAAGGTCCGTCCGAACCTGTCCGGTGATCGCCACCATAGGAACCGAGTCCATCATCGCCGTTGCCAGGCCGGTAACGAGGTTTGTCGCCCCTGGTCCCGATGTCGCGATAACTACGCCGGGTTTTCCGGTCGCGCGTGCGTAGGCATCGGCCATGTGAGCGCCGCCCTGTTCGTGACGGGGGATGATGAATTTGATCGGTGAATCGTAGATCTTGTCGAAAAGCGGCAAAACCACCCCGCCAAGATACCCGAACATAACTTCAACGCCCTGTTCGACCAATGTGTCTACGATAATCTGACTGCCCTGCTTGCGAGTGCCCTCAGGCGCAGGTGTGCCCGAGGATGGGGATGTACTACTCATTTTTACTCCTATCCCGATAAACTGTGGGACGCTCTAATAATCGCATTGTACAGCAAGAATATCGACTCGCTGCCCAAATTAATTGTTAGAGACACCCGATTAAAGTTATTCCGGTCGATCATAGCCCGCCGGGCGATTCTGGTAGTCTAATTTTCCCGAATCCATCGAAAAAACCGGCAAAACCAGCGTTTTTTTGCCCTGCCATGATTCCGAAACTACAAATCTCATGTATTTCAGGTGTAAGATCGCACGTTTTTCGCACGACGATACGTAAGTATAATACACCATCAGCATGTTTTTGTCAAATTAATTGTCTTAATCAAAATATCTCGACAAAAACAACCGGTCAGCTGGAATTTTTAAGTTGATTTTATCCGTAATACTACTATAATGATAGCGAAATGCTTATTTCCAGTAAGGCGACGGCCTTCGAATAGCTAATTTTTTTTGGAAGGGAGAAATCGGATGAAAGTTGGAGTTATATTTGTTTTGTTATCGTGCAGCTGCGCTTTTGCAGGACTGGTGAACGGAAACGCCGAAACAGGTAATACAGATGGATGGCAAATCGTATCTGAAATCATCCATAGTGTGCAGTCTCAAAAACAATCGGCCGGCACTGTCACTCCGGCCGAAGGTAATTACTTTTTCTCATTTTGCAAAGCCCCTGCCTCCTATGGAATGATGAGTCAGACCGGCCTTATTGGATCAGGCGTTTCAAGTTTGACTCTCAGCGGCCTTTTTCAAGGTGAGTACTCTGATTATGGCGTTGCAACATTAAGCATTTTTAATCAGGCAGGCACAAAGTTAGCCTCGGCGACCAGGTATAACATGACCAGTGATTTCTTTCAGTGGGTCCCGTTTCAGGTCACCGCTGATCTGCCGCAAAGCTCCTATTCATGGGAGGTAACATTGGAGGGCTTCCTCGACTATGGTTCCATGGTAAACGTCTTTTACGACGATATAACTCTCGTCCCGGAACCGGCAACACTTTGTTTGCTTGCCTTTGGTGCTTTGGCACTAAGAAGAAAAAGTCACAGGTAGGATGGGCTGCGCCCATGCTGCATTTTGAATATAAGAGTTGGATCGCTGATGCAGCTAAACAGATTGTTTACAATTTTAATATGTTCATACATTTCTTTGTTTTTATGTTCATGTGCAAACTCCGGAACCAATTACTCCTTCGCCGGCGACTGGGTTGGCAGCGGGTCGGATTCGGAGGGTAATGAGTATACTTTTGCCGCGAAGGTGATCGATAAGGGCGATGGGAAATTCCGTATGCTGGTGCTGGATAAACTAGATACGAAGAATAAGCCGATGCACATAATGGATGGTGTTCTGGAAAATAACAAATTCCCCCACACAGCAGACAGCGGAATATACACAGGTTCCGGCGAGCTGACAAAAGATGAGTTCACCGGCTGGTACAAAGGTCCGGTAGACGGAACATATAAGATGCAGCGGTCGCAATAAAGCAGGAATCCCTCTTTTAGGTCTAGTTATTTGTTCCTTGCGGTATTGACAAGATTGCCAATTTCTTATATAATAGATGGCATGAGTCCGACAATTATGCGAATAGGCAGTTACAGGTTTTATTTCTTGTCCAGAGAGGAGATGAGAATCCATGTTCATATCGTCTCGCCTGACGGAGAGGCAAAATTCTGGATCGAGCCTATCGTCGCATTGGCGACATATACCGGACTTACGAAACGTCAATTGAACCACTTGCAAAAACTGGTTGAGGCACATAAAAATAAAATTGTCAAAGCATGGAAAAACACTTTGAGTCTTGAAGTAACTAATATTTCAGAGCACGGTTTCTGGTTGTTCATCGACAAAACGCAATACTTCCTGTCGTTTAAACACTTTCCATGGTTTAAGTCGGCGACCATAGAACAAATCTGCAATATAGAATTATCACACAAAACCCACCTGCACTGGCCCGATCTCGATGTAGACCTGTCGCTGGAGATAATCACAAACCCGGAGAACTACAAACTGATCGCAAAATAGTTATCAGTATGGGTTAAAGAAAAACATTTTTCACCCATTCTACTGACTGGCTACTTTATTTTCTTGAAATTCATCTTTTTTGAGGTGTCAAATTCATGTTTAAATGCAGATACATGATCTAATTCTTCCGTTAGCAATTCAAGTATTTCTCTCTGTATCTGTATGTTTATGTGGCAGCCAAAATAAACGGCAGAAATATCATCTGGATTTACGCCGTAATCTGAAATTACACCACTTTCGTAATTCCTACAAAATGATGGAATACGCCATTCATTTTGCTCAAACCACTTATATTTATTATCTTTCACTTTTCTTAAGGTGCATTTTTCATACAAGTATTTTACAGCATTGTACTTTTTTAGGCTCATAATAATAGCCCAATCCTGAACAGTTAAGAATAGCTCCTTTTCTTTAACGTATTCCACTGGTTGGGCAACAAGCCAGGGGGAGTCTGAATCATTTCTTGCTGCTAATTCTATTGTTACTCCTTTATAGCCATCTGCATAGTCATTCCATAAGCGATGGTTATCTTTTTCTATCGCGAGGCAGAGTATTCGAAAATCTTTTCTTATTTCCTCCCAAGTCCTATTCAATTCAGAAATATGTTTCAATGCAATTTCTGGCGTTTCCCTTTTTAGTTCTTCTATGAGATGAGGTTTGTCGCTCATTAACGAGATCAAAGAGTGCTGTATTTTAAATAAGTCATTAGTCTTTGGATATAAATTGGCGGGACAATTGATAGCTAAATCTATGAATGCGTCATCTATTTGTTTTCGTTTCTCTTTATCCAGATTAGCATCACACACCTTAGCTATATCAAGTGGGTCGTCGAATTTATCTGGATGACTCCAACGTAAAGTTTTGTTCCTTAGAACTATTTTAGCTGTTGATGCTGGCATGTATTTGTAAAAAAGAACCGGATGTTTTTGGCCAGAATTCATTTTGGTTTTCTAAGTTCCACGGCATAATTTTTTAAGTATTATAATGATGGGCTAAAAGTTAGTATGTTATGCGATGTCAATCAGCCCCAGTTTTTCGCCGAATTTGTTTATTAGTTCGTTTCTTAGGTTTTTGTTTTGTGGGGCTTCGAGCAGGGGGTCTTTTTTTATTGTTTGGAAGGCGTCTTTTCTTGCCAGGTTCAGCAGGTCGAAGTCTTCTACTATGT
>JAIPFN010000126.1 GCA_021736615.1 Phycisphaerae bacterium
TTTCTTAGCTTAGTCCATCGCTTTTCTTTTTAACCCTGATTTTTTGTTTTAATTTTTTTCTTTATAGTTATTAATAATTCGTGTAATCCGTACTACAATCGTTCAACTTCTCGTTTTTTATGCGCGTTTTTTAAATATAACTTTCGCAATTCTTTATCTAACAACAAGTTAAATTTAAACTCCCTCTACACCAACTTCTGTCTTTTTTTTCTTTTATTAGTGTTAATTAGTGGTTCAGTTTTATAGCTTTTTAGTTTTTAAATCCGTGTAATCTGCGTAATCCCGAAGGGAGCCTGTCCCGGCTTTACGTCGGGGCGGATAAATTCTTTTTGTTTATTCATTAGTGTTTATTAGTGTTCATTCGTGGTTCTTTTCCCCGCTCGTCACTTTCGGATCAGCCAGTTTTTCGAGAGCATCGCAAAATCTCCCATATCCACAGTGCCGCTGACATCAACGTCTGCACCATCGCAAAGATTCCAAAGATAACAATTCCTCTCAAGCCACTGTTTAGCCACTTCAGTCAAGTCCAGAATGTCGATCACCCCATCAGCGATAATATCTGCATCAGCAACCCTGTCCCAATCATACAGCAGCAATATCCAGTCATTTGTATCAGGCGCGTTAAAGCTAATATTCCCGCCGGGATGATTAATAATATCACTGGCATATTGCCAGGCACCGGTTTTAGCCTTCATCCAACCGACCTTGTACAATGCCGCAGCGGGCGCATTTAATGTGAAACTGCCCCCGTCATCGGTTGAAACAACCAGGCACGGCTTGCCTTTGTCGTCAATACCATACAGACAGTGATTGCCTGTACCGCCAACCCTGCTGTCCGCATTTGACATATTCTCAACCGGAACCGGCTTACGGCTTGCGTCATTGCTCGCGGTAAAAAACTGCAGCGCATATCTGCAGTAATCCCAGAAAGCATCTCTGCTTCTAAAATCCTGGCACGTCAGATCAGAATGATCATGCTGGTATCCAAAATACCATTCGTTACCCCATCCGCCTGCCATAAAACAACCCCATAAGCCGTTTTTGCGACCGTCTTCGTGCGAATTGCCCGCATCATTGTCCGGTCGCAGGGCATGAGACGCATCGCCAGGTTCATCGCATGCAACGGCCCATGCTTTGCCTGCTGTAACTGACTTGTCAATATAATTTTTGACATTGCTGAAAGTGTCACTGAAATTCGATTGATTTGTCTGCAATGAAAAACCCGTCAGTTTAGAGGCTCCCCCCAACAGATCATAATGACTGCTGCCGTTGTGAATGACGATATGGTGATGGTATGGATCGTTGTCGTAAAAATATTGTGCCCAGCTTACTTTCTGAGCAGTGCTTGCATTGTTGATCTCCTCACCAAGATTCCAGTTCAGTGCCACGTGATGGCTAAAGCGGGCAATAAGTTCACGGTAATAGAGTTTTCGTTGAGTCCCCAGGTTCCCCCCGTCCAGAATCAATTCGTTTTCCGTTTCCAGCGTTTTAAAATGCAGAAACATACCCATTCGGTCGCCATGTTCAAAAACAATTTCCCACTGATCCAGCTTAGAACAGTCCATCCGATATCGCTCGCTGTAAGTTGTGTAAGGAAAAACATTCCTGTCATCGCCATCGATGTTCATCGGGATAAATGAAAATGAATTCAATCCCTCACTGGCCAGGTAGTTTATCGCTCCGATTATAGCCTTGCCGTATGTACCGCCGGTACCATCCAGTTTTGACCAGGTCGGATCCCCCGGTTTCCAGTCGCCAAGATGCGCCGACCACGTTTTGATGTAGTTGTCTTTTCTGCCGTCACGTTTAAAGTCCCCGTCGAAGTCAGCATAAGCGAGGAAATTTTCCGGAGCATCGGCACCCTGCTTAACAAAGTACTCACCGTTACCGGCAAATTTCAGGAAATGTTTGCCCACGTATTCCAGCCGCCCCTTGCCGCGCATATCACGTCCGGTTTTGTTTGTTGCGGCAATCGTGAAACTTCCGTTAATACCGTCATAAGGCGACATCGCACTGCCTGCCGTTGCGCTGTCATTAACCGCGACATTGCTCCCCTGCCGGAAAGAAACTGTGTAGTTCCATGTTCCCTCGAAATCCGGACACAAATGGCCTCGCCATTTATTCCCGGCCCCAGCCGACGTATTGGCAGCGTCACCGTCAGCGGCAAAATATCCCGGAACAATATACACAGTTCCTGTTGCCGGATGTTCGAATGTAACATTCATCCGATAATCTAAGAAAGGATTAATCCCAGCGCCTTCAGAAGTTGACGGCCCATCGATTGTAAGCGTCACTTTATGCCACTGCATCAACGTACCGGGATGCTCCAAAGCCCCCGTAACCGTCGTCGCCGCGTACAAAGAAAAACTGCAGCAAAGAAAAAAGATTAACGCGGCCCATATACCAACATTACGACTAGTCATAAAACCCTCCTTAAAGTAATTTTCAAATAAAATAGCCTCGGCCGTAAGGCCGAAACCTCAATTCGTAATTCGTAATTCGTAATTCATAATTCTCAAACTGGCCAATAGGTCAGTTTGAGTAAACATAGACTACCCCAAAACCCCGTTTATTGCAACAAAAAAACTTTAAACATAAGGGTAGCTCTAATATTGCTTTTTGGGAAAACCAGCCTGGCCGCCAATTTTAATTTTTAATTTGTCATTTTCATCTTTAATTTTTGATTTTTCATTTATACAATGCAATTTAAACCAAATTTTGCGAGTTGAACCAAAAAACAAAAAGGTATTTGCAATGAAAACTAACCACACAACCATTCTACTGCCCCTCTTGCTCCTGTCAGCCACTGTGCTGGCCGGTAATTCTGAAAACCCTGACCCTGACCCTGCCGGCAAAACACTCAATGTACTCTTCATAGGCAACAGCTACATTTATGTCAATAACCTGGACATTGTTCTTAAGAACCTTGCTCTGTCTGCCAACCCCCAAATCAAGCTCAATACCAAAAGAATTGTAAAAGGCGGATCTACCCTTCAAAGGCATTACAATGATCCAAACACACTAACTCAGATCAGGAAAGGGAAATGGGACTATATAATCTTGCAGGAACAGAGCCTAAGACCTGCAACCGATCCGGAAAAGTTCTACACTTATGCTGAAAAACTGCATTCTGAGATTCAAAAGACGTCTGCAAAGACTGTGTTTTTTATGACCTGGGCAAGGCAAAAAAAACCTGATATGATCCTGCCGCTCTCCACTGCTTACACTAAGATAGCAAAGCAGGTCAAGGCTCAGACTGCACCAGCTGGGCTTGCCTGGGAGCTGTCTTTAAAGAGAAAACCTAAGCTTATTCTGCATAGCAAAGACGGTTCTCATCCCAACAAATACGGCACTTATCTCGCAGCCTGTGTGTTCTATGCGACACTTACCGGGCAAAGCCCTGTAGGACTGTCGAATGCAAAGATCAAAGAGATCAACCCGGAGACATCTGTTTTCCTGCAAACGGTTGCATGGGATGCAGTGAAAGCTTACAAAAAGATTTGTAACACTTTAGCCAAGTGAAGAAAAAAAATCTTTTAAAAATTCACAATTTAGACTTGCGCTATCGAGTATTATGTGTATAGTTCTGTGTAATGAAAGTAAGAACTGAACAATATATACCTGGCGATTTGTCCTTTGGTCCTGCATTGACCAGGCAACAGGCTAAAGCCATTTATGAGCAAGGCGAAGAGGCTGTGATTTTTGCGTTATTGCAACAATCGAAAATGCTGGCAGAAAGAAATAATCTTCCTGCTGCGATTGCCGCAGATCCTTCGACGCCCTCAGCTCAAAAGCCTGTGTTCGCCAAGGAAAATAAGTCCGACAGGAGGCGCAACAAAAAGCCGGGCCGAAAAAAAGGTCACAAAGGCTCTCGTCGTCAGCGGCCTGAAATAGATCGCACTGTTGAGCATCAAGCTGATTGTTGTCCGGACTGCGGAGGCGAACTTAAAAGGCGATCAGCCAAACGCAGGCGGATAATCGAAGATATACCTGAAGATGTAAGCGTTGAAACAGTTGAACATGTTATCGGCAGAGATTTTTGTCCTGCGTGTGATAAAATCGTCGAGCCCGTGATAACCGAAGCTTTGCCTAAGTCAACAATCGGCAACGGTACATCGCAAACAGAAATATAACTCTTTTCGCCATTACTTTCACCTATCCTGAAATAAACTGCTAATCAACCCTATCCACTATTTGGAGGCATTATAGCTGACCACTCGCAACTTCATAAATCCAAGTTTTTCAGCAATTCTTATCATTAACCACACCCAGTGCCCGCAGGCTTCAATCGATGGATACGTTCAAGGATTTCCTCAAACAACCTTTTTGAAACCAACACCTCTGCCATCTGAAAAGTTACATATCGAGCATGCTTGACAACTTTGGCTCCGATCTTAATCAGTTTTACTCTGAGTGTTCGCAGTGACCATTGCTTTACTCTATTTGGTAAAGCCAAACGTCTCAGGAAATTGCCGAGGTTATTGACTCTCAGAGCTTCATTTTTGCTTTCACCCATTGGGTTCTCCAAATCATAACAGCAAAACCGTCTTAAACAGCATCCACAAGCCCTATACTATCAAAATTTCAAATTTTTTCACGGATTTACTTGGGAAATCCGGGCTAATAATTGCTTTTGAGCGTCAAGTGGTTAAGGTTTTCTTTTCGGGTCAAAGAAAATCCCGCTCAGCGATGCGATATCGCCCCGTATTCTGTCGATCCTGAATTTCACCGATTTATTATACGAATACACTAAGTACTTGCCGCCGGAATAGTCGTCCACCATTTTGACCGGAGCAATCATATTCAAAGTATTTGCGTCAAACATCTCAACTACCTGTCTCAAGTTTTTTTTGTCCCAATCAACAAAGTACAACGCAACTTGATAATCCCTTGTGCCATCAATTCCAATAGTGACAGTCATGGTATTGCCATTGTCGGAATAACATGCAGCATTTCGCGGAGTACTATTTTTCAAATCAGACGAAAGTGCCCTTTCATCAGAAGTCCCCTCTACCCACGTGGTGTTATCAGGCAAACAGTCTTTAGTTGTTGGAAATGCTCTGAAGTAATCGAGAGAGGTAACGTACGAAGGCAAGGACTTCTTATCACGGCCTTTTCCGTTGTAGTTACACAGTACATACCCATCTTTTCCGTAAACGCTACCCCAATTCCCGCTGGTGGTAGTATCGTACTTTATAAATTGCCCGGCATATTGCTCTTGTGGCTCGTTATATACCGGCGTTGTTCCACTGTAAGAAACTTTTATGTCATACTCGCCAGGCTGGACAGAAGTAAAGTAAACGAAGTCCGAGTCCTGGCTTGCTGCTCCAACGCCGGATACTAAATGCCATGAACCGTCCCATGCAAGTTTTCCGTTGATCGATATGCTCGTAATTGTTTTTTCGGCCTTTGGTATGCCGATTCTGCCGATGGTACCTGCCGGTGCCGACACCTTACAGATTCCCGAAGACACATCGAAACTCGCGCAAATGTCACCCAAAGGCGTAGGTGTTTTCCCCGACACTCTGGTTAGAGTTCTACCAAGGTGAGGCAGGACGTCATAGGTTGCAAAGCCAGGTGACGTAGATACTATGCCGAGCACCTCTTCATTGAGCCACTTGACCACTCCAGCCCCCCAGGGATGACAAAGGCTGATGATTCCGCACTGGTTGTTTGGAAGAGCTTCATTGGGACCAATAATATTGTTCCAGCTCGGCCGGAAATCCTCAAAGGTCGTCGTAGCACCGTACTTTATCATGCCTCCCCACATATCTCTGATGGAGCTTAACGCGTCATCGTACTTTTTCATACGAGCCAGTGCCTGGATGATGAAGTATTGGTTAAAAGGAGAAATTGAAAGTCGATTTACCCTGTCAGTGAAATGCTTTTCAAATAATGCCTTTTCTTCAGCGTTGTTTAAGAGCCCCGTAGTCACCGCATCAGCGGCAGAATGAAGACTAAATCCAGAATACCAGGCATTGTTCTTTCTGAAGTCAGCCATTTTCGCACTGGCATAGCCGTTGTATTTGTCCCTCAAGTCAGTGCGGCCATACTTGCCCATGACGGTTGCGAAATCTTCCCATAACCGTATCGATAGCATTTCATACGCCTTCTGTGCTTCCGGGCAAGGCATAAACCACAATTCAAAGCCAGCGCAAAGTCGTTCATCCCAACCGTAATATCGGAGACTGGGATCGGTTCCAAAAACTTTATATGCCTCATCGAGTTTCGAGCATGCATTAGCGATATATTTGTCCAGTGTCTCCGCGTCGCCGGTGTAATTGTAATAGTCAAGCAAACTCAATACCCAATACAAAGAATAGCTCCTGATACCGTTGCTTTGTGTCGAGGTATTGTCGATGTTCTGTTTTATGAAATCATAATTACCAAATGCCACCAGTGCAGCAGCCTGTGTCGGATGCGCATCACCGGTCCATGACATTCTATCGCCGCGGTCCATGAGTATAGCACCAAAGTAATCCTTACATAATGATGCTTTCACACCATAGGCGGACATGTACCATATTTTTGTCAGCATGGGATCGCTGCATGAAAAGCTGCCGTTATAATTGGTAGGTTTGACCTGGCACACGGCCCGGATGCCTGTAATATGCCATTGACTGCTTTGCGATTTCACTTTGATCCAGGCAAAACGTACCCCTTCGTAAAGTTCGTTATTCAGTTCAAGTCGGTAGGTATTGCCGTGTTTAACGGGTTTTCTGGTTTTATTAACACCTGGCTCGTTATATTCACTAATGCTCATCTCAACATCACCAGGGCAGTCGGGACTATCAAATTCAATCCAGGCAGCACTTTCGATACCAAAATCAAGTCTAATCGAACCGGTGCCCGTTACCATAACATCAGGGGCATTTCCGGTCATGGATTGCAGATTGCTGAAAGACCCCGCTCTGTCAGTTGAAACAGATATTGGTTTAAGCAGGTAAATCTCCAGTCCATCGGTCGCTTTGGGATTTGGCCACCGATAGGAGACCAGCGGGTCGGGCGACTGAGGAACCTCAGCTCCGCAAAAGCTGCCGGTACTGACATAGGGATAAGGCTCAGAAATCGGCGAAGTCCCCAAACTAAGATTGGTCCTCCCGGAACCGACGCTGCCTTTACCCGCCGCTTCGGCATTCAAACTCGAGCAACGGGCCAAAGCCAAAACGACCGCAACTGCTGCAATTGATTTGATAAAACTCATCATCTTGTTCCTTATAGAAATCCTTAATTAAATCTTTTAATTCTAACTTTTTTTAAGCTTCTCTCTTATCCCTCTGTGGTCCTCTTTTTCCTCTGTGGCAAAAAAGAAAAACAAGCCCAACTCACAAAAGTTGCAAGCAAGACCAACAAAGCACCCAGTGCTAAATTTTAAATTTTTGATCTGTCATTTTGATTTTTGCATTTTAATTTTTCATTTGATTCTAATCCGCAGTTAAATTATTTAACGCCGCGGCGCACTTCGCCCGCTCGCCTTATACTCTTCCAGCTTATCTTTCAAACGCTTCACTATCTCCGGATACTTGCTGTAAAGATTATTCGTCTCACCCGGATCGGTCGTAAGATTGTAAAGCTGCCCCGGTGCGTCCGGGTCGTTATCTTTGATCGCATAAGGACTCATGCCCCAGTCACCGGTCCGTTCATATCTGTTACCGCCCGACCCCTTATGGTCGAGGTACTTCCAATTTCCCTCGCGGATCGACATCGCAAACGTAGGCGTCTGCTGGAGCATGTACTTACGAACAGGCGTGTCGCCCTGCGTACCCAGCAGCACCTTCAGCATACTATAACTATCCTCAGCGGCATCGTTAGGCAGCTTAGCACCGACGATCTGCCCGCATGTCGCCATCACATCTGTCAGACTGGTAAGCTGATCGCTGACAGCCCCGGCCTTAACCTTACCCGGCCAGCGTACGATAAACGGTGTGCGATGACCGCCCTCCCACTGGTCGCGCTTAACACCCCGCCATGGCCGTGCCCCGTCGTGATTGTGTGTTTTACGCATGTTAATAACCGTCGGCACTTCCGGGCCATTATCGCTGGCAAACATTACGATAGTATTATCCGCCAAACCAAGACGCTTAAGAGTCTTCATCAACTCACCGACAATATAATCCATCTCGAAGATAAAATCGCCGTGCGGACCGGATTTGGTTTTGCCCTTGAACTGATCGGCCGCTAAAGAAGGAAGATGGACCGCCTGCATCGCATGATAAAGAAAGAACGGTTTGTCGGGATTATTTTTTACATGCTGCTCAAGAAACTTTTTACTCTTATCAAGAAAGACCAGGTCGACCTCTTCATGCTTGAAATTGTCAGCAACCATACCCTGCCTGCAATCGTTAGCGTAAGGATGCTTCGGCAGTTTGCTCTTGTCCAGCAGCTTTGTCGGCGGAACGGGAACACGGTCGCCGTCGACAAACGCGTAGAACCAGTCGGTCGTCGGGCACGAAACCGTTCCATAGAATTCATCAAACCCGCGATGGATCGGCGAATCCGGAATCGGACGAGAGTAGTCGATCTGCTCAACACCCTTGACCCCGCTGTTCTTTATGCGATTGCCGTCCTTATCAAAAAACGACATCCCGATATGCCACTTACCGAAACACGCCGTAGCATAACCCTTGCTCCTAAGCATCTCAGACAATGTAAGTCGATCCTCCTCTATCAAACACGGCCCGCCGATACCGGTAAAGACCCACTTCATCCCCGTACGAAATTCCATCCGACCGGTAAGAATACTGTATCGCGTCGGCGTACACACCGTCGAAGGACTGTGAGCATCGGTAAACCGCATCCCTTCGGCGGCAAGCCTGTCGACATTAGGGGTAGGTATCCGGGACTCGGGATTGTAACAGCCGACATCACCGTAACCCAGATCGTCGGCGAGTATGAACAGAATATTGGGCTGCCCGCCCTTCCGGCTGCTCTGACCGGCCGAAACCATACAAACCGCCCCAGCCGCCAATACAATCACCACAAAAAAGCTTGTTTTTACAGCATTTTCCCATACTTTCATAATAGTTCCTTTCAGATTAGCTTTGTCATTATCCAGACGCTCACCGATTATAACAAATTTCACTATTTTTGCACGAATTGATATAGCCAAAAAACCCGAATAGACCACCGGCTGTTTGCTGCCTTTTAAGTACTGAAAGCAGCAGTTTTATAAAAAAACACCGTATCCCTTTACTTCTCGCATAATCCCCTTGCTTAATCCCTACAGAAATGGTATAATGTGGGCTTAGTCCGGATACATCGTGCCAGACAACATTTGGAGCGAACAAAGAAACCGTATGTGACTTAAGGGAAGGTGAAAAGGTCCAGAGATCATGAAAGTACGCACTATTTATACCCAAACATGGGTGCGTTATCTGATTAGTCTTCTATTAAGAGATGTTGCCAGATCTCTTGCCTTTGGACTCTTAATGCTCCTGGGCATAATATTCCTTCTCGGTTCTCCCCTCCTGATCAGCAGCCTCTGCAGCAGTCCATCCAATAATTTCGACCATCCCTCCGACCATGCCGCATGGATAGGCAAATCTTCCTATTCCAACCCTCTGCACATCTCTAAATCGATGCTTGGCCTTTTTTTTCTTGGCATGCCGCTGGCAGTAATGTGCTGGTGGGGAGCATTGGAGGTAGCTGACGATCGACATTGGGAAAACACACTTGGCGACGTATGGGAAAACCGCCATGCTCACTCTATCGCAAACACCATCGAATTTGCGAATCAACTTCGGGCCAGAGGGATGGAGGTTGACACATCCCTGCTCCTGGCAGAAGACATATACAGCCAGGCCCATCAATTCATAGAAAGCACAGACGAAAACACACTCCGCCTGTATATGGCAGCTATACTTGCGACTGCAAAAAAACAAACTCAATACCAGCACCAGTATAAGCGCCAGCATCAGCATCAACATCAATACAATTCAGGACCGCAATATCTGCCAAAACTACCGATTCTTCATCTCTGCCCAATAGATGTAAAGACCGAGGATGAACAGCAATAAAACCGCCATTCGCACGGCGAACCTTCAGTTATCTTCGCCTTCTTCTGTCTTTTTGCTTCCTGATTTTTTCTATCTTTTTTGATTCCGGGCTTTCTTTTTTAAGTAATTTATTCTCCAGTAGTTCACGCCTTACTTCTCACCCTTCAAAGGCCCATAGAATTCAACCTCCCACACGCGCGAAATATTGTGCGGAGCCTGGGTAATGACCAGCCGCAGGTGTTTTGTTTTCACCGGCGCAAAGGTTGCGGCCCACGCCGGGTTGACATTGCCCTTAACCTGATGCACAGCCTTCCAGTTTTCACCATCATATTGCTGTATCTGAAAATCGCTGACCGCATCGAGGATGCGAACGCCGTTGGTCCTGCCGGTGATAATCCTCGCCGCCCCGATCTCGACCGGATTATCCCATCTAAATTCGACGATATGCGGCATTACGCCTTTGCCCAGCCAGCGGCCGCTGTTGTCGGTAACTTTCCCGTAACCGTCGTTGATCAGAATCGTTTGGTCGATACCGTCTGTGCTCTTGATGTTAGTGCTCACCTTCGCCACCCGTGCAAGATTCTTACCTGCCCGGCCGAGCCACTTCGGCTCGGCGAGAGCCTGTCGCACGGTACTCCCACGCTCTCCCTGGTTTTTATATGGGATCGTAGAGGCGCCAAACTTACCGACTCCTTTACGCATCCGTTTCTGAAGGTCGCCCAGATGCTTTTCATAAACGCCCCGGGAATCGGTATCAAACTCCTTACACACACTCGCCGCCATCCCGACAATTTCGCCCCCGCACCCGCCGGTACGCATCACACGCACCGCACCGAGCGCATCGTGGGTAACGCTGATGCACCGCCCTGCCATAAACAGGTTGTCAATGTTGCGGCTATACAGGCTGCGATACGGAATCCAGAACGGACGGTTCTCTTCGTAGGCAGGATATTTGCCGTGAAAAGCTCTTGAGATAAAAGCGTCACCCTCAAAACCCTTTTCGTATTTAGGCTCCGGCAGATGCAGATCATTGCTCCAACCGGTCGGAGCGCACCCGTCCGCAAATTTCCTGTCGCACGTAAGATCATCCACCCCAAGGATAACATCACCCAGCAAACGTCTGGACTCACGCTTGCCGAGAATATACGCCGACCAGTTAAGCCTGTAGTTCGGCAACACCTTATCGACATTCTTCATAGCGTCCCACGCCCCGTACATCGCGCGGAAGTTCCAGTCACGGACATACTCCTTATCTGCAATCGGATCGCGATCAAAACCGCTCTCCCAGTACCAACCGCCTAGCTTGTTCGTGTCCGGCTTAGATTTACTCCGTCCGGGGAAAGGTTTGTCCGACAAATCCAGTGCCCACGAGCATCTCGGAAATGGAGCAGCCTCGGCAGATTCCTCGGTCCCGGTATTGATGGCATTAGTATCCTTACACTCACAAACATTCCACAGGTTGCACGGCCCCATCTTATCTTTCATCTGCACATCAAAGTCCGCCCCTGCCAGTGCACCTATACAGGCATCCCCCGTACAGTCAGCAAACCAGCGTCCCTTAACCCGGATGCGTTTGCCGGAATGTATATCCTGTGCGATGACCGCCCGAATACGCTTGCCCTCCATCTCAACACCATTGCCCCTGTGTCCGAGGAATAGTTTAATATTCGATTCACCCCGCACGACAGCCAGTTTCTTATCGTCCTCATAAATGTCCGCCGTGTTCGCAGGTCCATAGTGGGCTTTCTTGATCTGTTCCAGTTCGGCGACCACATCGCCAACTCGCGGCCAGGGTTCCTTGTTGCGAGCTCCCTGCAGCCAGACACGAACTTCCGAACTGTTATTGCCGCCAAGCACCGGACGATCCTGCACGAGTGCCACCTTCAGCCCGCTGCGAGCACCCGATACCGCCGCACAAGTACCCGCGATCCCCCCGCCGACAACAACCAGATCATACTGACCGGCATCCGTGATTTTTTCAGTCCCCAGAAGCTTACGCCGAAACGCTGTCAACTCATCCAATTTAGAAGGCGGAACAAAATTTATGTCTTTACTAAATAGTACCGCATCGCAACGCCCTTCAAAACCTGCGAGGTCATGCAATCCCAACTTGATCTCTTTTCTGCTTATTTCAACCGCCCCCCCGTCATGCCAGGACCACTGGTCGCCCTTAACCCCGAAAGTTGTCTCAAGAGCCTCACCGTCGATCAACACCTTAAACTTACCCGGCGCACCGTATGCCCGTTTTGCTTTAGGAGTATCGGCTTTTTTCCACGGCGCAACCCAGTCGCGCGTGCGAACCCACACACGGTAATTGCCCTTTCTGTTAAACTTGACAGTAGTAACAGCATCATCGACAGGCGTCCCAAGTCCATGAGCAAGCAAAAAAGGAGAACCCATCTCATCCATAAACTGCGAATCAACAACCCACCCGCCCGTATCATCAAAAGCCTCGCATTCAACAAATACCGCGTCATCACCGGACCCGCCAAAAACCGAAGCAAAAGCAAAAAACAACAAACCAGTTAAAAACCAAACCCTATTCATAATAACCTCACAAAACAAACTAGCAGCACAATACTTGCAAAATAAACAATTTCCTTTACATATTCACCTTTGAGAACCCGGCTTTGCGTTTATAATTTTTCCCCCTGTCGCCGCGATCAGGCCAGGCCGGTATCACCCAGCCAACGAGAGGCCATCAGAGCATGGCCATGCGTACTCGGATGAATAGCATCCCCTGCCAACTGTTTTTGCGGATACCCCGCAGCGACCGCGGCATCGAACATCTGCTGGTACTCCACATAGATCGCACCGATCGATTCAGCTACGGCCCTGGCCTTTGCCTGGCGGTGGGCAAACTCTGGGAACCAGTCGGCCCGGGTTGATTTATCAGCGGCCTGAACAACGAAAGGCTCGCAAATAACGATCTGAGTTTCGGGTAGCGCTTCTTTGGTCCGCTTAAGCAGGGCCTTAAACCCGGTCTCGTAGGTTTCGACGGTACCTTTGTAATTGCTGCCGAAGGCCACTTTATGCCAGTAGTCGTTAACGCCGATCATGATCGAAAGAATATCAGGCTTAAGCGCAATACAGTCGCCGTCCCAACGAGCGTCAAGATCGGGAACCTTGTTACCGGAGATACCCCGGTTGTAGACCTTGAGCTTCTTTTCAGGATATTTCGAAAGCAGGTGGTAGGCGATCAGCTGAGCGTAACCGCGGCCAAGACCCTTGAGATTGTTCGGCTCGCTGATACTTTTGTCACGTCCCGCGTCGGTGATCGAATCACCCTGAATAAGCACGGTCGCACCGTCTTTAAGTTCAATAAGCGGTTTCTTATCAGCGGCAGGTTTGCCATAAGAGGTACTCGCACCAGTTGCCATCACCGCAGCAGAAACAGCCGTTGACCGGGTAATGAAATTTCTTCTACTGATTGACTTTGATGCCTTCTTTTCCATAACTAAACCTTTCTTACGTTCAATATAAATGTTGCTTTCATAGTTTCTTTAGTTACCATTTTGTGACTCCTATTTTTTTACTCTTCCGCTTTCGCCATCATCCCAAAGTTTGCTGAGCAGTTTGTTCGGTATTCTGTGTACACGGGCAATTTTTTTCTGAGTTTCGGTAATGTGCAGTGCCCCGTCGTCCCAGATAAAGTCCGGATAGCTGATCCGCGACTTCTTATCCTTATCGTAAAGCACTGCCACCGGCTCACCCCACTGTATATTTTTTCCATTGGGCCCGTCAACTTCGATTCCTCCTAAAAGATAGGCGGGGTTCCGCCCGTCCCAGCCCTTGACCATATTGTTGTGGAACCAGTAGATATATCTCCCTTTGTGAGGACCTTGAGTCAACTTCCTCACAAAGTTGGCTGCACGAGGATGATTAACGAGCTTTCCTTTTGGACCATAGGTCATAAACGCCGGGCCAGTCCAGGTCTTCCCGTCATCCCGGGAATATGCGTGGCAGGGATGTCCGGCAATAGTTCGGTAAGTACAAAATAGACTACCGTCGGAAAGCGTTGTCAGATTCACTTCAGAAGCAATCGGACCTTCAGGAGACTTGAGTCCTTCGTCTCCATCGGGAAGTGTCTTCCATTTGAGTTTTTCAGGATCACGTTCCGTATCGATATTTCCGCAGATCAGAAACCACGACTCGCTGACTTCGATGAAGTTTGCACCAAATTTCCCGACCTTGGTAAATCCCAGGTACATAGCACCTTTATGGCGTATCGGTTTACCTACGCCCCAGAAGAATCGGACCTTGCCCTGGTATGGATTGCCCCGATCAATGTTGGTTTCGCGTACCGGAATGAACCATCGTTTTTTCGACCAGGTTTTGCCCCCGTCATCAGAATATTTGAAGGCATACTCGCCGAGGGTGTCCACTCGCTTTTTTGCGTATGAGGTCGAGGCAATCACTTCGCGCATGTTTTTGGCGTTGTAAGTGTAAAACACATAGACCCGGCCGTACTCGGTCAGATACGGCATGGCCCAGGAAGCTTCCGGTCCGCTAGCTGGCTCAATATCGACAAGCACCTCCCACGTCTCTCCGAAGTCACTGCTCCGGGTCGAGACAATGTGCTGGTCACCTGCCCCTTCATGCCCTTTACATGTTGTCATAGTGCACAGCCAAGTACCGTCAGGTAGTTTAACAACATATGGCTGGTCGCAGTACCCCTCCGATGGAATTTCAAAGCCGCTCGAAATATCAATAGCCGCCGGGTTCTGCTTAAAATCAGCCGAAAAAACAATCCCTGCCGACATTGACAAACAAACTAACAATACTGAATTCACTCTCATTTTTCTTATCCTTTATTCAGATGTCACCTAAAATTTCCCATATAACATTGTATATCTTAGAATTAAAGGTTCCAGGAACCTTTTAGTTGCCTTTCGTTTCATTTACCTGCTGCTCATCGGCAAACCCGAACAGTTTCTCTGCATTGGCTCTATATATCTTTGTCTTGACTTCTTCCGGCAAGTCCAGTTGCTCAAAGAGAGTAAACTGAAGTTCCCGATCGTCTTTGCTCTTGCCGAACGACCACCAGCCGGCATCGCTGCCGAAAAGTATCTTATCGGCGTTGCGAATCAGAAATTTCCGTGTGTAAGTCCGGTCACGGTTGAGCACTGCGGCCATGCGCAGCCCGGACGGTTCTGCGTAAAGATTGGAATAGGTCCCCAGCAAGCGGTCGCAGGTCCCGTCGGGAAGATGCAGCCAGAACCCTGCATGGGCAATCAACTTGCACCTGGGAAACATCTTCAGTACCCGCTCCAGCCGCGGCAGCCCTTTCTCGTCCATATTCTTGTCCTGGTCAATATGAAAGTGGACTGGCAGTCCTGCCTGCTCGCACGCTGCGTACAGTCGCAGGTTCTTCGGATCATCGAACATCAGGTTGCGCCCATAGTGTTCCCCAAAACCAATCGCACCTTCGGCCTTCTCCTTT